>JAJFJK010000073.1 GCA_021774075.1 Nitrosomonas sp.
TGCCAAAGGCGTGGTACAGCAAACTGGTGGACATTTTGAAAAAGCCTCATGATTAAAGTTCAGAGACAATTTCAACCTTAAATTCATTTTCTTCCAACATCTTTTTTTATCGCTAAGTACGCACTTACCGGATGAACCCAAAAAATCATTTGTAATCAGATGGCTGGAAAATTCAACAATTAACTACGACATAGCCTAATTAATTATACGCAATCGGGTGTAATAGAGGAGTGACAATTTGCGTGGTCTGCTCCCTGACTATTCGCACCATGACCATTCTGGCTACCACCTTCTGTGTTTCCAGAATTCTCATTAGGAACGCCTCCCTTATCACCACCTGAAACAACTAACAACTCTTCACTGGTTAATATTTGTAATGTCTTCATGTATATAGTCCTCATTTAAGTTATAAATTCTTTAACTGCGGGCAAATTTTCTCTAAGAACCCACCCACAAAAAAGTAATTTACTGTAACAGAACTTTTACTAAAACCAAAAACCAAAAGTCCAAAACCCAACACTCATTAGAATAGGAATAGGAATAGGAATAGGAATAGAAGGAAATTCCTTTTTGAGTCCGGCGCGGCTTAATGCCCGTGAGCGGTTAAGATCTAAATAAATTAATCAATTTAACGGATTAGGTGATTTTCAAAGGCACGCTTATGTAGCTGGAGCTGAAAAAATAAGAAAGAACGCAGAACGCCCAAAAGAGCATAAATGGAGCATAAGTTTTTACTAGAAGACAGACTTAAGAAAAAGTCATTTACTCAATCAATGTCCTGATCTTACTGACATGCACTTAAAATTAGTCAGTAACGCGCTTCATGCGATGATGAACGGCGTATGAGGGGAGATAGCCCATCTGACGGGAAAATACAAACTTTACGGGGCTTTCATATGCTCACTCGCTGGCATATTGCAGGAAGACAGAGCTGAGTCCTTACGTATATCTAAGCGTGTAAAAATTGCCCTTTAGTTCCAACACTTTCCAGTTGGCAAATCATCGACACTGTTTGACACATAACCATTGACAAGAGGCACCCAGTGGTGACTCGGAAATGGGTGGTGAGGGTAATGACTTTTTGTTGTTTACCATAACGGGCGCGTTTTTTTTCGTTTGATGCAGTATCATACTCCGTCACACGCACCTTTTACATCACCGGAAATGAAGACGCCGACATTGAAAGAATCGGCTTTTCTGCACACTGCGAGAGTTAACTATCCATGAATAGAGATTTGTTCCGATCTGAGGCATTAGAGAGCCAACAAGACCGCCTGCATGGTGATGTGCTCATTGCCAGATCGCCGACCATCCATTTTCTGGTCTGGATCGCTTTATTATTTGCCATCGCAGTGGCATGCTTTGCATACTGGGGACAATACACCCGCAAAGAACATGTCGTGGGCTATCTAATACCGACGCAAGGCATGATTAGACTGTTCACACCCCAAATCGGGATTGTCCTGGAAAAATACGTCACTGAGGGCCAAATAGTCGAAAAAGGTGAAGCGCTGTTGGTTATTTCCAGCGAGCGAGCAACCATGACGACTGGAGAGACGCAAGCTGCCATGCTTGCACAACTGAGGCAGCGGCGTGATAGCCTTCAGTTAGAACGGAGTAAACAACAAGAAATCGACGCACTCACGAGCAACAGTATCGCAGGTCGTATCCGTGGATTAGAAGCTGAGATACGTGAAGCAAAGACGCACTTGGGTCTACAGACTAAGCGGGTGAATAGTGGCAAACGAACGATGGCGCGTCATGAACAATTGCTGGCGCAGGGCTTCATCTCCGAAGCCGCATTGCAGCAGGAAGAAGAGGCGTTAATTGATCAGCAAAACCTGTTAATCCAAGTGCGACAGAATATCACCAGCTTGACCCGGGAGCTGGATACTGCACGGGTGGAACTGTCCTCCTCCAGTCTAAAGCGTGCCACCAATACCGCTGCGATTGAACGACAGATTTCTGAGCTGGAACAACAACTCACCGAGGCCGATGCCCGTCGCAGTGTTGTGCTGACTGCGCCCGCAGATGGTACCGTCACCACCATCTTGGCTGAAATAGGACAGGCGATCAATCCGGACACACTGCTACTCTCCATCCTACCCACTGGTGCACAATTGCAGGCACAGTTACTGGTACCAACACGCGCAGCGGGCTTTATCAAGCCGGCCCAACAAGTCGCCCTACGCTACCGCGCTTTCCCCTATCAGCGTTTCGGACATCATTTGAGTGAGGTGTTAGAAGTTGGACGCACCGTAATTCAACCCAATGAAGCCAGATTACCCGTGACCATTGAGGAGCCGGTGTATCGGGTGACGGTTCGTTTGCCCCAACAACAAGTTCAGGCTTACGGTAAAGCGATGCCTTTGCAGGCAGGGATGTTACTGGATGCAGATATCCACATTGATCGCCGTCGCCTGATCGAATGGGTATTTGATCCACTGCTCTCCATTACAGGACGTCTCTAAGTAGCCATAATCATGCTCAACTTTTCTCCACGTAATCGTACACCGCTCATTCTGCAAACCGAGGCAGCAGAGTGTGGGCTGGCTTGTTTAGCGATGATCGTCGGCTATCATGGTCACCGTATCGATCTGGCCACCCTGCGCGCACGTCACGCCATCTCGTTACGCGGCTCGACACTTGCTGATCTGATGCAGCTGGCTGGACAACTCAAGCTCAACTCACGCCCCTTGCGGCTTGATCTTGAAAACTTACCCGAACTCAAACTACCCTGTTTACTGCATTGGGATTTCAATCATTTTGTCGTGCTGACCAAAGTATCTGGTAATCGGGTGTCACTACAAGATCCGGCGACTGGTGAGCGTGAGTTACCGATGGCGGAGTTCTCCAAGCATTTTACCGGCATCGCGCTGGAGCTGACGCCTACAAACGAATTTACGCCTCGCGTTGACACGCGCAAGGTAAAACTATTGTCCCTGATTGGCCGCTTACAGGGTATCGGCGGCGCGGTAACGCAGGTGCTGGTATTGGCCTTGGTGTTACAGTTTTTTGCTATCCTGGCACCCTTTTATATGCAGTGGGTCGTCGACCAGGCACTGGTGACGCAAGATTACGATCTCATTACAGTGCTTGGAATGGGATTTCTGTTGCTTGCCATTGTGCGAACCAGTGTGACCGCCTTGCGTGCATGGGTGCTGATGGTGCTGGGTACAACACTCAATCTGCAAATGATAACCAATTTGTTCCGTCATTTGATTCGGCTGCCGATGAGCTGGTTTAACAAGCGTCATATTGGCGACATCGTATCTCGTTTCGACTCACTTAACGTGATTCAACGTACGCTGACAACTGGATTCCTGGAGGCCTTGATCGATGGTGTAATGGTCATTGCTACTTTCTGCGTGATGCTGTTCTATAGCGTTCAACTCACCATGGTTGCTTTTATTGCAGCTACTGCCTACGCAATACTGCGTTTTGCCCTTTACCGCCCTTTGCGTTTGGCAACGGAAGAACATATTGTGCGCGGCGCCAAACAACAAAGCCACTTCCTGGAAACGGTTCGTGGCATGCAAAGCATCAAACTTTTCGCGCACGAGGAACCACGCACCACTGCATGGCAAAATCTAGCGGTCGATCAGTTCAATGCCAGCATCCGAACCCAGCGGCTGGGCATTCTGTATCAAGGTTTAAATGGTCTCTTGTTTGGTATCGAAAATGTCATCACCATCTGGTTAGGTGCTTTGCTGGTATTAGATACCGCAGATGGCGGTGGTTTCTCGGTAGGCATGCTGTTTGCCTTTGTGGCCTACAAGACACAGTTTGTGCAGCGTGTGGCCGGGTTGATTGAAAAGGGTATAGAACTGCGTATGCTGGGATTGCATACTGAACGCGTTGCGGATATTGCACTCACAACCCCCGAACAGCACGATGAGCCAAGTGGTGCCAAACCAGCGCCGCTTGATGGTCGAATCGAAGTCAAGCATCTGGCTTTCCGTTATGCTGAAACAGACCCTTTCGTACTGCAAGACGTGAGTTTCAGTGTGCAGGCTGGTGAGTCAGTAGCCATTGTTGGCCCATCAGGCTGTGGTAAGACAACTTTGGTTAAACTGATGCTCGGTTTGTTACAACCCACGGATGGCGGCATTGAAGTAGACGGCATTCCACTTGCCCGCCTTGGGATCACAAACTATCGGTGTGCCGTTGCCAGCGTAATGCAGGATGATCAGCTTTTTGCCGGTTCTGTTTCTGAGAATATCTGCTTCTTTGATCCAAAACCGGATCTCGACCGCATCGAGGCCAGTGCTCGACTTGCCTCAATCCATGACGATATTGCCGCGATGCCGATGCAATACAATACCTTGGTAGGTGATATGGGAACGATGCTATCAGGCGGTCAGAAACAACGCTTACTGCTTGCTCGCGCACTGTATCGTCAACCCAGTATCTTGTTTCTTGATGAAGCAACCAGCCATCTGGATGTGGCGCGAGAGTGCAGTGTGAACGAAGCGATCAGCGAATTAAAACTGACGCGTATTATTGTCGCTCATCGTCCGGAAACTATTGCCAGTGCAGATAGGGTGATTGTACTCAATGATGGAAGAATTGTTAGCGATAGCGCTGTTAAATCATCTATCCATACTGAGGAGCAAACTCCACCGTCACCTGAAGAATAAAATATAGTTATTTCATTAAGAACCAACAATCCTGCACCAGAAAAGGCACCAGAAAAGGTGCCCCAGAAAAGGTGTCACCCATTAGCCTGCCCCTGTCAATAGAGCAAATAATACCCTGCTGCTAAACAGCATAAAAAGTAAATTACCCATCGTCGTTACGAACATCGCACCCGTTATATCATCATTTTTGGCGTCAAAAGCAAAACACTTCG
>JAJFJK010000074.1 GCA_021774075.1 Nitrosomonas sp.
GGAAAAGTTAAACGAAACGACACATTGGGTGTAATTAACGATCCGGTTGCGACTCTAGAAGTGCCGGTTATTTCTCCCTGTAGCGGTTTAATTATAGGTCGTTCAGAATTACCGTTGGTTCATGAAGGCGAAGCAATCTACCATATTGCACAGTTTGAAGATAATCGAGAAGTGGCGGAGCATATTGAAATGTTTCAGGACGATATTTCTCCAGAATTGGATTTTGATGAGGAAATTCCAATCGTCTAATTATTAAACGAATTTTTAACGCTGTAGCTTTACTTCAGAACCGAAAAAGAAATGTAAAGGTTTTTTAAATTGCTCTCGTGGCACTTTTACGAATTGGAATATAGCGGTTAATATCAGCGGAAAATCTGTAGGATAATTATGATGTTTACATACTTAATTTGGATGGGTCATGAGCGCTGATCAAATAACGGTGTTTTTGCTGCTGTTTTGCGTCATGGGACTGTTTATTTGGGGGCGCTGGCGATATGACCTGGTTGCCTTTGCAGCGCTAATTGCTGCTGTTTTATTAGATCTAGTGCCCGCGTCAAATGCCTTTGCAGGCTTTTCCAGTTCGGCCGTGATTACAGTGGCCGCCGTACTGATTATTAGTAGAGGCCTTAGCGCATCCGGCGCGATTGACCGTGTTACACATATTGTAGTCCCACAAGTTAAAAGTTTGGCACTGCAAATTTCAAGCCTAGCTGGCTTTGCAGCTGTACTGTCAGCAATCATGAACAATGTGGGGGCATTGGCGCTGTTGATGCCAGCAACTATTGATGCGGCCAAAAAAGTAGGACGCTCACCCTCACTTTTGTTAATGCCATTATCATTTGGTTCTATTTTGGGTGGATTGATAACGCTGATTGGCACGCCGCCTAATATCATCATTGCCAGTTATCGTGAGCAAGCACTGGGTGCACCTTATCAAATGTTTGATTTTGCACCGGTTGGACTAGCGGTCGCAGCCGCAGGTGTATTGTTTCTGGCCCTAGTTGGGTGGAAACTGATTCCAAAAGAACGCCAGGCAGCATCGCCAATTGATGAATTGCTCGAAATCGACGCTTATGTAGCAGAAGTAGTCGTGCCCAAGACATCAGATGCAATTGGGAAAAATATTATTGAGATTGAAGATATCGCTGATGAATGCGAGTTGCGCATAGCTGGTTTGATCCGTAACAACCAGCGTATTTTGGGGCCCATGCGACGCACATTGATCGAAGCAAAAGATATCTTGATCCTGGAAGCAGGTCCCAAAGAACTGGACAAGTTCGTTGAAAAATTGGGGCTCATGATTAAAGGTGGTACTGAAAAATCCCGGGCATTATTCAGTTCAGATGAAGTATTGTTGATCGAAACGGTTGTCTCCTCCGATAGCCGTCTGATTGGACGTGTCATCGGCGATTTGCGATTGAAATCCCGTTATGGTCTTAATCTTCTGGGTATATCACGCCAAGGCAAGACCATTCGTACTCGATTGCATAAAATTGTTTTCCACTCAGGCGATGTGCTGCTTTTACAAGCTGATGAAGATGCCATCTCCACCAATCTGCCACATCTTGGATTATTGCCACTTGCCGGGCGTGGTCTGCAGATGGGAAAGCGAGGTCATGCTTGGCTGGCAGCAGGACTCATGGCAAGCGCCGTGGTACTGGCTGCTGCTGGCATTATGAGTCTGACAATTGCATTGGCGCTCGCTGCGCTTCTAATGGTGTTGTCGGGTATTGTGCCCCTAAGAGATCTTTATGAATCGATTGATTGGCCAGTAATTGTGCTGGTCGGTGCGATGATTCCAGTAGGCGGTGCATTAGAAACCACAGGTGCAACTACCTTGATTGCAGATAGTATTTTGCAACTGGCCGATGGCTGGTCGCCCGTAGTGGTGCTCGCAGCTTTGCTAGTTGTTACCATGACATTATCAGATGTTATGAACAATACAGCCACTGCTGTCGTTATGGCACCTGTCAGCATCAGTATGTCCACGCAATTGGGGGTCAACCCTGACCCTTTCTTAATGGCGGTTGCCGTCGGTGCGAGTTGTGCTTTTCTTACCCCGATAGGGCATAAGAATAACGCACTAATTATGGGGCCTGGCGGCTATGCCTTTGGTGATTATTGGCGTATGGGTTTGCCACTTGAAGTGCTTGTTGCGCTGGTGGCAGTTCCGATGATTCTTATTGTTTGGCCGTTGTAAGTTAGCATATTTTAATAAGCACTTAAAAGCTTGGCATTAAAAAACTGCTACCTGTGGTTTCTAACCAATTCATCAACCTGGAATCCTTAGTTGAAAGCGCATGAGTGTGTGGTTTTCAGGTTGGCGGGCTCTTTCCAAGAGACGTAACACAGCGGACAAGTACTTCCCGGCTCGCCTAAAGGGAATCGACCAGATGATCCAATTCTGCGTTGCGGTCTTTGAAAAGGGCTGACTATTCCCTGCAGACCACGCCTGGTCTTGGATCATCTGTTCGATTCTGAACCTATTAATATAAAGTTGTTGGTACACTAGGGGGTGTTAACAATTAAGAAAGCCAAATAATTGAGCTGACCAAGTACAACAAGGATTGATAATTCCGCTTTCGTTTTTCATAACGCGTTGCAATACGACGGAACTGCTTGATTTTTTGGAATAAACGTTCAGCCAGATTCCGCTCCTTATACAATTCTCGATCATATTTTCGTTGTTTCTTGCGATTTCTCCGTGGTGGTATCACTGCTACAGCACCTGCTTTTTCAAGCGTCTCAATAAACTGATCACTGTCATACCCTTTGTCAGCCAAAAC
>JAJFJK010000075.1 GCA_021774075.1 Nitrosomonas sp.
TTCACCATTCTTGTCTTTCCAGGTATCCGTTGTTGCCAATGTAATGTTAGTTACCGCCTCACCATTTGACATGTAACGCGTCTCCGGATCTTTACCCAAGTTACCAACGAGTATAACTTTATTGACTGATGCCATTTACGTTTCCTCCCCTAGCAATTTAATCACACCCTCTTCATCGAAACCTTGCATATCAACTTTCAAATAAGCCACTCTTTCGTCTGCCAGCACCAATGCTTCATGCACCCCTGACAGCGCGGCTAGCTCACGAGACAGTCCCATAGATTTATCAGTATCCATTTCTTGCACGTGATACATCTTAGAGCGAACTGCTGCAGGTGCCTGCATAGTCAAGGCCAATATGAACCATATTACCAGCAACACACCACAAAACGCGTACAGCGCATAGCTGCCATGGTATTGAACTAAATAACCGCCGAATGCCGCGCCAACAAAAGCTCCGAGAAACTGTGTGCTACTGTAAACACCAATCGCAGTACCCTTAGCCCCCACAGGCGCAATCTTGGATATCAATGATGGCAAACTGGCTTCAAGCAAGTTGAACGCCACAAAAAATATTAATAACGCTGCAGCAGTGCCCCATATCGAATGCGCCGTCACTGCCAGCGATAACTGCCCGATCAGTAACAAGCCAACGGCCGTAATAAATACGGGTTTTAATTTGGCTTTCTTTTCAGCATAGATAATCGCCGGAATAATTAATAGCATAGACAATACTAAAACAGGCAAATAGATCTGCCAGTGATCATCGGCCGCCATACCCGCCTGACGCAAAGTTAACGGCACCACTAGCCACAACGCCATTAACGCGGCGTGTAATGCAAAAATACCATAGTTCAAACGCAGCAGTTGTGTATTACGTAATACACTGCCAAAACTTGTGGGCGATGCTTCGGTATCAGAGTGAAAACGACTAACTTCTGGATCAGGTACCACTTTCTTCACCACCAGCATGGCTAACATCGCCAACACGCCAGTCATGGCAAAGATACCCGGCACGCCGATCAGTTGATTAAGTGCAGGCGCAACAATCAAGGATAAGGCAAATACAGTACCGATTGTCATGCCGATTGTCGCCATGGCTTTGGTACGATGCTCTTCACGGGTCAAATCAGCAGCAAGTGCCATGACAGCGGCTGAAATAGCACCCGCTCCCTGGATAATGCGGCCAAAAATAACCCAATAAATATCCACTGCAGTGGCCGCAATAAAGCTACCAATAGCAAATAAAATCAGGCCCAGATAAATAACAGGTTTGCGCCCAATACGATCAGATAACCAACCGAAAGGAATTTGCAAAATAGCTTGTGTCAAGCCATATGCACCTAGCGCAATACCAACCAAAGTATAGTTATTACCGCCCGGAAGGTCTTCCGCGTAAAAAGCAAATACCGGTAAAATAATAAATAATCCAAACATTCGCAAGCCATAAACACCAGCTAAACCGGCGGTTGCACGCAATTCTGTTGGAGACATTCTTTCAGATGAGGATGAGGCAGACATGAATCAGGTTGTGAGATTTCTAAAAAGTTGGGTATATTAGCAGGTTGACCCGCACATAGATAGCCAATGGAATTTATAAAAATCAGGGGTGCACGCACCCACAATCTTAAAAACATTAATCTTGAACTACCACGTAACCGCCTCATCATCATCACAGGGCTTTCTGGTTCGGGCAAATCTTCGCTCGCATTTGACACGCTTTATGCAGAAGGTCAGCGGCGTTATGTCGAATCGCTATCGACTTATGCCAGGCAATTTCTGCAACTCATGGAAAAACCGGATGTTGACCTGATCGAAGGACTCTCGCCCGCCATTGCCATTGAGCAAAAAGCCACTTCACATAATCCACGTTCCACTGTCGGTACGGTTACTGAAATTCATGATTATTTACGCTTATTATTTGCCAGGGTAGGTGACCCATATTGTCCTGAACATAACATTACTTTAACCGCGCAGAGTGTCTCGCAAATGGTCGATCATGTGCTGCAACTGCCCGTTGATACCCGGCTCATGATTGTTTCTCCACTCGTCATTGAGCGCAAAGGCGAGCAAATCGAATTAATTGATGAATTACGCGCACAAGGTTTTGTGCGTCTGCGTATCGACGGAGAAGCCTACGAAATTGATGCAATACCTAAATTACAAAAAACCAAAAAACATACCATTGAAGTTGTCATTGATCGTTTAAAAGTCTCACCCGACGCAAAACAACGTCTGGCCGAGTCATTTGAGGTAGCATTGCGTCATTCTGAAGGACGCGCTTTAGCGGTGGAAATGGATACTGGGCAGGAACATCTTTTTTCTGCGAAATTCAGTTGTCCGGTTTGCAGCTATTCATTGTCAGAGCTGGAACCAAGATTATTTTCATTCAACAATCCGTTAGGCGCATGTAACAAATGTGATGGACTGGGACAAATCACTTTCTTTGACCCAACACGTGTGGTCGCTTTTCCTCATTTATCGCTAGCCTCAGGTGCTGTAAAGAACTGGGACCGGCGCAATCAATTTTATTTCCAATTATTAACAAGTCTCGCGCAACATTATGATTTTGATCTGGAAACACCTTTTGAAAACTTAGATGAAAATACTCAAAACATAATTCTATTTGGCTCTGGCAAAGAAAAAATTCAATTCATCTATTTGCAAGAAGATGGCCGGAAGAACAGGCAAACACACACATTTGAAGGCATTATTCCCAATCTGACACGGCGCCATAAAGAAACAGAATCACAAACAGTACGTGAAGAATTGGCAAAATACCTGAATGCCCAGACTTGCCCTGAATGCCAGGGCACACGCCTTTGCCAGGCAGCACGTCATGTACATGTCGGCGGACAAGCTATTTATGAGATCAGTGCATTACCTTTGAAACAAGCCAAATTGTTTTTTGACAAAACGAAACTATCCGGTCATAAACAATCAATTGCTGACAGAATCATAAAGGAAATTTCAAATCGCCTGCAATTTCTTAACAATGTTGGATTGGACTACTTATCGCTTGATCGCTCGGCAGACACTTTGTCTGGCGGTGAATCACAGCGCATACGCCTGGCCAGTCAAATTGGCTCCGGCTTAACGGGTGTCATGTATGTACTGGACGAGCCCTCCATCGGTTTGCATCAACGTGATAACAACCGCTTGCTGGACACGCTCAAACATTTGCGTAACCTTGGCAATAGCGTTCTTGTGGTTGAACATGACCAGGAAGCCATACAAATTGCCGACTACGTGGTAGACATGGGGCCTGGTGCAGGAGAGCATGGTGGATTTGTCGTGGCCGAAGGCACGCCGCAAGAAATCCAACAAAACAACAACTCACTAACCGGCAAGTATCTCTCCGGCAAACTATCAATTAAGATACCGGAAAACCGTACAAAATCTGACAAAGATAGAATACTCGTTATTAAGGAAGCTTCTGGAAACAACCTCAAAAATATTTGCCTTAATTTGCCGGTAGGGTTATTTATTTGTGTAACGGGAGTATCGGGTTCCGGCAAATCGACGCTTATCAATGAAACACTTCATCGCGCAGTATCCCGCCACCTTTATGGCAGCAATGCTGAACCTGCACCGCACCAGGATATTGAAGGTTTGGCATTCTTTGATAAGGTCATCAATATGGACCAAAGTCCCATTGGTCGCACACCCCGTTCAAACCCCGCCACCTACACCGGGTTATTTACTCCGGTCAGAGAATTATTCGCCGGCGTGCCACAAGCTCGTGAACGCGGGTACGCGCCAGGGCGTTTTTCTTTTAATGTCAAAGGCGGGCGTTGTGAAGCATGTCAGGGCGATGGTGTGATTAAAGTCGAAATGCACTTTTTACCCGATATTTACGTGACTTGTGATGTTTGTCATGGCAAACGCTATAACCGTGAAACACTGGAAATTCAGTATAAAAGTAAAAATATCAATGAAATCCTGAAAATGACCGTTGAAAACGCATTTGAGTTTTTCAGTGCGGTGCCCACCGTAGCCCGCAAATTGCGCACACTTTTGGATGTCGGACTGGGCTATATCACCCTGGGGCAATCAGCCACCACATTATCTGGTGGCGAGGCGCAACGTGTAAAGCTATCTCTGGAGCTTTCCAAACGTGATACCGGGCGCACGCTGTATATTCTGGACGAGCCAACCACTGGCCTGCATTTTCAGGATATTGATTTATTATTGAAAGTGCTGCACAGGCTGCGCGATCACGGCAACACCGTGGTTGTTATTGAGCACAATCTGGATGTCATTAAAACAGCCGACTGGATTATTGATCTTGGCCCAGAGGGAGGCGATGGTGGTGGTCATATTGTGGCAGAAGGTACGCCAGAAGATGTTGCCGCCAATAAAGACAGTTTTACGGGTCATTATTTACAAACAGCGCTTAAACCTAAACCAAAACAATGACCCCTCGCGAGTGCCTGCTAAACAGCTTCAAAGCGGCAGTGCAAGCCGCCGACCCTAAACATATCATCCCGCCACATCTACCACACCCGCCAAAAGGCCGCACACTGGTCGTAGGTGCGGGTAAAGCTGCTGCCGCCATGGTGCTTGCTGTAGAAAACCACTGGCCACATGACTCACTTCTTGATGGGCTTGTGGTAACAAGGTACGGGCATAGCCTGCCCACCCGAATAATAAAAGTTATTGAAGCAGGACATCCACTGCCTGATGCAAATGGTATGCACGCATCCAAGCAGATTCTGAGCATGGTCAAGCAACTGGGTCCAGAGGATTTATTACTCTGCTTGTTCAGCGGTGGAGGTTCCAGCCTGTTAAGTTTGCCGATTTCTGGGGTTGCATTACAAGACCTTACCGATTTAACGCATCAACTATTACGTAGTGGCGCGACCATTCAGGAAATTAACACGGTGCGTAAGCATCTATCCGATATCCAAGGCGGCAGACTGGCGGCCGCCTGCCATGCGCCGGTGCATACATTGATTATTTCTGATGTCACTGGAGACGATCCGACACATATCGCTTCTGGGCCTTGCTCACCTGATCCGACGACTTATGCTGATGCACTGACAGTTCTAGCGGATTACCACATCAATACGCCGACCAGCATTCAACAAGCGCTGCTTGCTGGAAATCAACAACAACTGGAAGAAACACCAAAACCCGGCAGCCATTTCTTTGCCCAGGTTGAAAACAGAATTATTGCCAGTGCACATCAATCACTGTTAGCCGCACAAGCTTTCTTTGAGAAAAATAATATCGCAACGTTAATGCTGGGTGACACAGTAACCGGTGAAGCGCGTGAAGTAGCTAAAGCTTACGCTGCATTGGCAAATGAGATTAAACAGTACACACAATCTCTAAAGCCTCCTGTAGCACTGCTCTCTGGAGGCGAAACAACCGTCACCGTAAAAGGGCAAGGACGCGGTGGCCGCAATACGGAGTTCTTATTATCATTATTAATCGCACTCAACGGGCTAGACAAGACCTACGCGATTGCGTGTGATACCGACGGAATAGACGGCTCTGAAAACAACGCTGGCGCAATCATCACACCCGATTCATTAAATCGCGCAAAAGCACTTGGTGTGCGTGCAGATGCTTACCTGGCAAATAATGATGCTTACGGTTTCTTTGAACAACTAGACGACCTGGTCATTAGCGGACCAACCTATACCAATGTCAATGATTATCGGGCCATTGTTATTTTTTAGTACCCCTTCCTTGATATTTACTACCGCTGATCAACCTGAATTGATGACAAGACAAAACCCTGCTGAAACCATCGGCTAATCACGTACTCGTAAAATGCTTGATTGTGAGCCACATTAAAAGTATTCACCAACGCTTTACCTTGCTCAGTTAAGCATATAAAACCTAAATCCAACTGATTATTTTCATCGTTAGGAAAGCCTATTTTTGTTGGTCTGCCACAGTAAAATAAGCGCGTATGTTTACCCAATTTCTTTTTAACAAAGCCATGCGCTGCAAACGTGACCAGCCCAATCTCTTCAAGATGCTTCAATGCTGCCAGGGTAATGCCATGTTGCGTATAGATTTCATTATCCAAATCAAAAATTAGCGGCAATGGCTCACCCTGAACCCACATGAACTGACACAACCCTTCAAACAGACTACTATCGTCCGCACCCAAATCAGATTTCACAACAACTCAGTTGAAAGGGCACTAATCTTAGGATTGTTTTTCAGATTTTTCCTCATTATTATTTTCTGTAACTTCATCTGTGGCTTCTTCTGAAACTTTTTCTGTGGTTTTTTCTGCGGCGGTTTCTTTTTCAGTATTTGCAGCGCCCTTGCCTTTAGACTTCGATTTTGCGTCCCGCTTTGAACGACGTTTAAGTTCTCTATGCACATCCGCAAGAAAAGTATCATTGTCATTTTTCTGCCTCTCACTCTTAAACCAGGAATAACAAGTAAATGCCCCCATAACAATTAATAGAATACTTAATACTGTTACACCATCAATAAAAATGAATGCCACCCCGGTCGAAACAGCAAAAGCACCAAGCAGTGCAGTAAACACCCATAACTTAGACCCCGATCTTGATTTGTTATAACGCTCTTTCCATTCCTCTAAATTATCACGCGTTGAAGTCAGCTCTTCATCTGTCCATTTTTTCATACTCATAACTACGGGATCCCCCTTAAAATTCTATTGATTGTTCTTATTAAATAGTGACTCTACGTGACCGAAGAATCAAGGTCAATCTGCAGGCAATAAAAAAAGGCACCCAAAGGTGCCTTTTTCTGTTTGAATCAACTTTGATTAGAAGTCGTGACGCATACCAACAGTGTACTTGTTGCTATCACTATCAGCAACAGGCGCATTGTCATCAATCATTACGCGCTGGAAACCGCCAAACAGGCTTGAACGCTTGCTCAGGCGATGTATCGCACCAACTGTGTAGCTGCTTACATCACGACTAGCTACAGCTCCGATACTATGCACATCAGCCATGCCACCTTGTGCGATAAGGCTGGTATTACCTAAGGTATATTCACCACCTACAAACCAGATATCGCCATCGCCGTTGACATTCATTGCAGAATTACATTGTCCACGTGTACCAGGTGCGCCAGTGTTTGGATTACCCAACATGCCAGCATTCGTACAGGTCGCTGCACCAACTGCATTGTTAATATTTTCATATTGACCGCTGAGACGGAAGTTTTGGTAGCTCCAAGAAGCACCACCACGCCATACTTCTTCATCATCATGAACGCCGAATAATGATCTTTGTTGGTCACTTACGTTATCTCTTGAATAACCACCAAACACGCCAACATTATGACCTTGAATATCCACTTCATATTTACCAGCCAATTGGAAATCCCATTCGCCATCTTCACCACCACTATTGGTAGGATTACTGTTTGTTGGGTCAAATCTGTTTGAATCACCCGGCATTAACAAAGCTGAGAATGTGAAACCTTCAACGGTTGGAGAATCATAGCGCATTGCGCTATTAACGAAACCTTGCGCACCTGAACCCAAGCCGTTCGCTGATGCGGACATAGTGCCACCACTACCACTAGCTTGCAGTGTTGTGTAAGCAAAAGGATCAATGGTCATACCACCAGCAAAATCCTTGAATGGAGATTGAACACGACCAAATTTAACTTCACCCCAGCCATCATTAGCCAATGCAACCCAGCGTTCACGAGCAATACCGATATTGCCGTTACCTGTGTTCAGGCCATACTCGATATGCGCCTTTGCTTTCAGTCCACCACCCAGGTTCTCAACAACATGCAATCCCCATCTTGAACGACCTGTGTCATCGCCGACATGTGCTTCACTAGATTGTCCTTCAATATCAACTGTACTGTATTCAGCTTGAACGCTACCAAAAATAGTGACATTAGTACCTTGTGCTAAAACAGCTACCGGGGCAGCCAGCACACCGGCTACTGCCAGTGAAATTAGTTTCTTCTTCATTCGGAAGTTCTCCTTTAATGTTAAAACGACTGGGGTCGTCAATTAACCAACTACATCCCGCAGAATGCACCCCGTTATTTGGACCCCCCGGTTTAGGAAGGTTTGATCGGATTGTGCCGAACGTGAACATTTACTGCAAGAAAAACATACCTATTTTCAAGATTAAACACAATTTTGTTGTTATTACACAACAGAATTGTTGTTTTTTTGACTAAAAGCCATTTTTCATAAAAATTTGTCAATCAATTAAATTCGCAAAATTTCGATTAAATTATCACCATATCTTTCCAACTTGCGTGCACCCACACCTGTCACCTGACGCAACTCATCTTGGCTTTGCGGACACAAACGCACCAACTCCCGCAAAGTCGTATCATGAAAAATTACATATGCTGGCACGCCATGTTCCTTGGCCGTATTTGCACGCCAAGCACGCAATCGTTCCCATAAATCTTGCTCAGCCGGATTGAAAGTTACCAATTCATCATTGCTTTGTCGATTTGAAACTTTTTTCTGTACCGATTGTTGCCGCAAATAGATTGTTTGCTGGCCCTTCAATACTGCGCGGCTCGCTTCTGTGAGACATAATGACCCAAAGCCGCCACTATCCGTTGTCAGCAAGCCAAGCGCCATGATCTGTCTAAATACTGCGCGCCATGCGCGCACTGGCAACTCTTGCCCAATACCAAATGTACTCACCCTGTCGTGACGCCATTCCTTCACGCGCTCGGTTTCATTACCCCGCAGCACATCAATCAAATGCCCGGCACCAAACTGCTGTCCGGTACGGTAAACACAGGACAAAGCTTTTTGTACCGCTTGCGTAGCATCCCAAACCTGTGGTGGATTCAGACAAATATCGCAATTGCCGCATGCTGTGGTCGAAACATTTTCTCCAAAATAACCTAACATGCGAATGCGACGACAGGTTGTGGTTTCGCATAATGCCAACATCGCCTCCAGCTTTGTTGCTGCGACTCTTTTGAAATGCTCGCTTGCGTCAGATTCCTCTATCATGCGGCGTAATTGGATCACATCACCCAAACCATATGCCATCCAAGCATTGGCCACCTCCCCGTCGCGACCCGCACGCCCCGTTTCCTGGTAATAACCTTCTATACTTTTAGGCAAATTCAAATGTGCGACAAAACGTACATCCGGTTTATCAATACCCATGCCAAATGCAATCGTGGCGACCATAACAATCCCGTCTTCGCGTAAAAATCTTTCCTGATGCAAACTGCGAATCTGCGTATTCATGCCTGCATGATAAGCAACCGCTGAAATACCCCTTGCCACCAGCCATGCTGTCGTCTCTTCCACTTTTTTACGTGACAAACAATAAACGATGCCGGCATCACCGGCATGCTCAGCTAGTATAAATGCCAATAACTGTGACTTACTATTGGTTTTATCCACAATCTGATAGCGAATATTGGGGCGATCAAAACTGGAAACAAACAGCTTTGCTTCAGCAAGCCCCAGACGTTCTATTATTTCCGCGCGCGTAACTGTGTCAGCGGTCGCTGTTAATGCAATTCTTGGCACTTGTGGAAAGCGCTCATGCAAAATTGAAAGCTGGCTATACTCAGGCCGAAAATCATGTCCCCACTGCGAGACACAGTGCGCCTCGTCAATTGCAAATAACGCAACAGGTACCCGCGTTAACAAATGCAAAAAACGTGATGTTAACAATCGTTCTGGTGCGACATACAGCAAATCATACTTACCCGCGAGCATATTCTGCTCGACTTCAACCGCTTCCTGCTGTGACAAAGAAGAATTCAGCAATGCCGCACGCACACCAACCTCATGCAAGGCGGCAACTTGATTTTGCATTAAGGCAATTAACGGCGAGACAATTACAGCAACACCATCTCTTAATAATGCAGGAATTTGATAACAAAGCGATTTACCACCGCCTGTCGGCATAAGAACCAGACTATCCCCGCCATTGGCAAGATGGGCAATAACCTCAGCTTGCTGCCCACGAAACGCAGGATAACCAAAAACTTCTTTAAGAATATTAAGCGATTTAGACATTCAGAAACGTAACAACCACATCTATCCTAATCTTTTGCGCCGCAACAAATACCCTTTTGATCAAGAAACTCATAATCGCAATCTCAACCAAATATCACTGGAACCAGTGCATAGGACATAATCGTTACGATAACAATAGCCACAAGATTTAGTTTAAAACCAGCACGTGCCATTTGTGAAATGGTTACTTTACCGGTTGAATACACCACCGCATTGGGCGCTGTGGCAACAGGCAACATAAAAGCACAGCTTGCTGCAAGTGCGGTCGGTGCAAACAATAACATTGGGTCAATACCACTGGATACTGCTAGCACACCCAAAATAGGCAACAAAGTCGCCGTGGTGGCCGTATTACTGGTTAATTCGGTTAAAAATATCACCAGAACCACAAGGCCTAACATCATGAAGATCAAATCCAAATCAGGCAAACCGGATAAGCTGGTGCCTATCCAGGTTGCCAAGCCACTATCTTTAATGGCTGCTGCCAAGCTTAACCCGCCCCCAAACAGGATCAACACACCCCAGGGTATTTTACTGGCACTTTCCCAATCCAATAAAGCTGTGCCTTTTTCCTCTGCATGACCGGAGGGAATCATAAACATCAATACTGCACCACCAACCGCAATCATGGCATCATTCAACCATAATAAAACTTCAAAGTTTTGTTGCAATGGAACACGCACAATCCATGCAGTGGCGACCAACAAAAAAACATAAGTGATGCGTTTCTCAGGTTCGGTCAGTTTTCCCATTCTATCGAGTTCAGCAATAATCAAAGCTTTAGAAATTTGTTCTCCCTGCATATCAAATGGATAAGCCCACCTTGTTAATACCAGCCAGGCAAAAGTCGTCATCACCACTACCACCGGAACACCAAACATCATCCAATCAACAAAACTGATATCGATACCATAGGCTTGATTCATATAACTAACCACAAACAAATTTGGCGGTGTACCGATAATCGTTCCTAATCCGCCAATACTGGCTGAATAAGCAATACCCAGGATAAGACACAAAAGAAAACCTTGATGCTGTTTATCTTCATCTTGAGTAATTTCACTGACGAGCGACATCGCAATTGGAATCATCATAATAGTGCTGGCTGTATTACTGATCCACATGGATATTAATGCGGTAGCGGCCATAAAACCACCAATTAATGCAGCGGGGCTGTTTCCAACACGAACCAAAATATTCAATGCAAGTCTGCGGTGCAAATTCCAGCGGGCAAGCCCGGTTGCTATAATAAAACCGCCCATTAATAAAAATATTGTTGGCGCAGCATACGGCGTCGTACTCTCCTCCATGCTCATAATACCCAGCGCCGGAAATAACAATATTGGTAGTAACGATGTAATCGGTATCGGTAAGACTTCAGTCGCCCACCATACCGCTAACAACAACGCAACACCCGCTGTATACCAGGCCGTCGTTGACATCCCTGTTGGGGCAGGAAGAAAAATAGTAATGAATAAAAAACCCAGACCAAGGCACAGGCCAATTTTTTGGGGCTTCGAAAAAAACAAAATCTTATTTCCAGTTAATTGTTAATAGACGCTTTACTCGCCATGTATAGCATAGAAGCCATGCCACAAATCGACCAAATTTAGCTTATGATAATACAATACCCATAATACCAACACACTCTAGTACTCCTTCAACTTGATATTTTAGGGTACAGTTAGCTTTTCAGGGTTACTGGCAAGGCAGGTCTTACAGGCAATGGTCATTCCCTTGTCAAGAGACCTAACACCGCCAGCGACCCTGAAAAGCTAACCCGAAGGGCGCTCACAAGATGTCACGTCACTGCGTTGCAGCACTTGCCAAGGGAATGACCATTGTCTGCGTGCTGCGCCTTGTGACGAAACATCTTGTGAGCGCTGTACCCTAAAATATCAAGTTGAAGGAATACTAGCTGACATTCCGACATGTCATGTATTTCATTTCGTTTATTCGCTGTACTTGTACTGGTATAATTCAATCAACTGATACTTTTTTGTATCATAAATGCGCTACTCGTCTGGAGAGAAAAAATGATGGCAACTGATGTTTTGAAACTGATTCAAGACAACGAAATTAAATTTGTTGATTTACGCTTTACTGACACAAACGGAAAAGAGCAGCATGTCACAATACCTGCTCAGAGTTTTGATGCCGACAAATTTGAAGACGGTCATCCATTTGACGGCTCATCAATATCTGGATGGAAAGGTATCCAGGCGTCCGACATGCTACTCATGCCAGATCCAGATACTGCAAATATGGATCCATTCATGGACGAACCAACACTACTCATTACGTGTGATGTGGTGGAACCCTCCGACGGCAAAGGCTACAGTCGTGACCCACGTTCATTGGCAAAACGTGCCGAGATTTATCTTAAATCTACAGGCATTGGCGATGCGGCTTATTTTGGCCCAGAACCGGAATTTTTTATTTTTGATTCCATCTCGTGGCATACCGATATGTCAGGTTGCTCTGTCAAAATTCAATCTGAGGAAGCGGCCTGGAGTTCCGTCATCAAATACGAAAGCGGCAATATCGGTCATCGTCCTGCAATTAAAGGCGGCTATTTCCCCGTTCCACCCGTCGATTCTCTACAGGACATTCGTTCAGCCATGTGTGTCACCCTGGAAGAAATGGGTATCGATGTTGAAGTACACCACCATGAAGTCGCCACCGCAGGCCAATGTGAAATCGGCACACGCTTCAATAGCCTTGTTAAACGTGCCGACTGGAACCAAATACTCAAATATGTGGTGCACAATGTAGCACATTCCTATGGCAAAACAGCAACCTTTATGCCAAAACCCATAGTCGGAGATAATGGCTCTGGTATGCATGTACACCAATCTATCTGGAAGGATGGTCAGAATCTGTTTTCCGGGAATGGCTATGCAGGTTTATCTGAAACAGCTTTATTCTATATCGGTGGCATCCTCAAGCATGCCAAAGCACTAAATGCCCTTACCAACCCGAGCACCAATTCGTACAAGCGTCTTGTGGTCGGATTTGAGGCGCCAGTTAATCTTGCATATTCAGCTAGCAACCGCTCAGCAGCGATTCGCATTCCACATAGCAGCAGTCCTAAAGGACGACGCATTGAAGTACGCTTCCCAGACCCCTCTGCCAATCCCTACCTTGCATTTACAGCACTCATGATGGCTGGACTGGATGGCATCCAAAATAAGATACATCCCGGCGATCCAATGGATAAGAATCTTTATGATTTACCGCCAGAAGAAGCTGCAAGAATACCTAATTCCTGTACCTCATTGGATGAAGCTTTGGAAAATCTGGATAAAGACCGTGATTTTCTAATACGTGGCGGCGTATTTTCAAATGATATGATTGATGCATTCATAACACTTAAAATGGAAGAAGTGATGCTTTTACGCTCAACCACGCATCCCGTTGAGTTTGATATGTACTACAGTCTGTAATCAAGAAATGTCCATATAGATATAATAAGAACTCATTTTTGTTTCTTTTTATACCTTTGCAAAATTAAAGCAGTTGGTAGACTAATGCCGCAGTTACAGTTATTACACTCTACGTATTGTCATATGAGCTTATGGGCATTAAACCTTCAACCATCACATTGCTATTTATCATTTTCAGTCTGTCACCGGGTACAGTTAGTGGCACTGAAATATACAAGCATGTCGATGAAGATGGACACATAACGTTTACCAATAGACCCATTAAAGGCGCCAAAAAATTTCTTAGTACTTCGCGGCCGTCTAGATCTAACGCTCAGACATCTGAAGTACAAAAAAACTATCCCAAAGTTAGCACCAACACACAAAAAATAAGAGACATAAAACGTCGTGAAATTTTGCAACAAGAACTTTTCACAGAAGAAACGCATCTTACACTTACCAAAAAGAATCTGGCCCAAATTAGCAAAACACATAAAATAAATTATAGCGGTGATAATATTAAATCTTTACAAGATAAACGCTTGTTACATGAGAAAAATATTATGGCTTTAGAAAAAGAGCTTGCTAACTTATAGTTTGCAATAATGATATCAATGGTGACCGATGAAACGACCAACTAAACTTAGCTGTCTTCTATTAGCCGTTCTAACCAGTTATGCATGCTTGGCATTCTCAGGCGTGTATAAGCATGTTGATGAACACGGTAATGTAACCTATTCAAATGTTCGCGCTAATGATGCAAAAAAGGTTGATCTGCCGCCTATTGTTGTCGTACCGCCCGTTGATTCTGTTGATATTGACGCCAGAATCAAACAAAGAAGGGAAAACACCAAAAACAGGGAACAACGTGAAGCCGTAGAAGGCAAAATGCATGAAGAATCAACTCGCCTGGATGAATTAAGAAAGGAATATAAAGGCGGCACGCCTGACCGTTTGGGCAGCGAACGTAATTATCAGCGATACCTGGACCGGGTGGAACGGCTAAAAAATGAAATTAATATCCGCGAAGAAAATCTCAATACACTCAGGGACGAACAACGTAACTTACCTGCCATAAGCAGATAATTTTAATACTGTTTCAACGGCCCGACAGCTCAACCCAGACCGGCGCGTGATCTGAGGGACGTTCAAGTTTTCTGGTTGTTTTGTCTACCTGGCATGACGTACAAACCTGGGCAAGTTCATTACTCAATAAGATATGGTCAATACGCATGCCCCGGTTACGGCGAAATGCCATCATGCGATAATCCCACCATGTATAAATCTTTTCCGGTTGATCAAACAATCGAAAGCTATCGACAAACCCAAGATCGAGTAATTGCACAAAAGCATGACGCTCCGGCTGGCTACATAATACCTTGCCTTCCCAAATCTCCGGATCGTAAACATCGCGATCATCTGGCGCAATATTAAAGTCTCCCAACAACACCAGCTTTGGATAAGTCGCCAATTCCTGCTGCATCCATTGGTTTAGTGCGGGCAGCCAACGTAATTTATAGTCATACTTTTCAGTTCCAACCGTGTCGCCATTGGGCACATAAACACAAATAACGCGCACATCCCCGTATGTTCCAGCAATTACTCTTTTCTGCATGTCTTCAAAATCAGGAATTGCCGTAACTATTTCATCGCCAACTTTCTTGCTGAGTATTGCAACGCCGTTATAGGTTTTTTGCCCCGCAAAAACTGAGTGATAACCAGCTGCCTCAATCTCATTCAGCGGAAAATTCTCATCTTGCAATTTTATTTCCTGCAAACTCAAGAAATCAGGCTGATTAACATCCAACCAATCAATAACCTGAGACAGACGGACTTTAAGTGAATTTACATTCCAAGTGGCTATTTTCATTTCTTTTTTTCGTTATTTAAATACATGCAGCAATATTTCTCCTAAGCACTGTAATCTTCCAAGGGCCTGTTACTTTATGATACGCATCAACCAACGACTAATATCTTCTATTTCTTCCATACAAACTGAATGCGCCATAGGATATTCATGCCATTCAACTGAATAGTTAGCTGCCAATAATTTTTCGTTTGAAGTAACTGCTCGTGATATCGGTATAACCGAGTCTTGTGAACCATGGGCCATAAAAATGGGTAACGTTGCATTAACTGATTCTGCTTCTTGTGCAAGCATATCTGCAAGCGGTAAATAACAAGACAACGCCACTATTCCACCAAGTCGACTGGTATGACGTAGACCGACTTGCAATGCCATTACACCGCCTTGAGAGAAGCCAGCAAGAATTATATTTTCAGATGCTATTCCATTCTGAATTTCTTGCGCAATAAGCGCATTGATCGCTTGCTGAGAATCACGTATGCCTGATTCATCTTCAGAACTTGTATTACTAATGTCATACCATGCCCGCATGACATAACCGTTATTGATCGTAACGGGCCGCTCAGGTGCATGTGGAAAAACAAAACGAATCTGTAGGCCTTGTGGCAAACTCAATTCATTAACGATTGGCACAAAATCATTGCCATCTGCGCCCAAACCATGCATCCAAATAATTGCATGTGTTGGTGACATGCCTATCTTAAGCTCTACTACTGGTAATAATTCAGTTGATAAATTTACCATAAAATAACTGTGTTAATAAGTGTAGATGATACGATATGTTCTATTCAAAACTTATCTTGAGGGAAAATCGATGAAACGTAGGCATTTTATCAAAATTATTGGTGCTGGCATGCTACTGAATCCATTTTCTGCATTATTTGCATTGCCTACAAGAAAATTAGATTACGACAAATGGAACAGTTTTCGATTAACTTATCACGTTAAACTACCAGCTAGCGGAAAAAAAGCCCGGCTATGGCTTCCTATACCAGATACAAATGAAACTGATTTCCAATTTACACAAGGTAGTTTATGGGATGGAACAGCCACAAAAGCTCAGTTCAACACCATCGGAAACAATAAATCCCCTGTATTCTTTGCTGAATGGTCTGGTAATAGCGAACGGCAAATTACGGTTAGCAGCATTGTCAAAACCTCCCACCATTTTATCGATCTAACAAAGCATACTAGCAATGACAAAGTAGCTACGCCAAGTCACATCAAGGCCTTCCTCAAGCCAACGCACTTGATACCATTAGATGGCATCGTGCGAAATACGGCGTCAACGATCCTTCAACAAAGTAATGCCACAACAAACATTGAAAAAGTCCAGGCAATTTATGATTGGGTTATTGATAATGCACATCATATCCCTGATCTACGAGGACGTGGTACTGGAGATATTAAATTCATGTTGGAAAACCAACCAATGCATGGCCAAAATGTAGATATCAATTCACTCTTTGTTGGCTTAATCCGCGCCATTGGCATTCCAGCCCGCATCCAATACGGCATACGTATGAACGAATCTGAATTACATCCAAGCTTGGGCAAAATAAATGACATCACGCAATTACAACATAGTCGCGCAGAATTCTATCTGAACAATATTGAATGGATACCTGTGAATCCAGCTGATGTCTGCAAGGTTGTTAAGCTGGAAAACTTACCTCGTGACCATCCAAGCATTACTAACTTAAGAAAAAAGTTTTTCGGTACCTGGGAAATGAATTGGGTAACGTTTAATCATTTGCAAGATATCCAGTTAACACCACACAGCACCGCCGGAAAATTGCCTTTTTTCATGTTTCCCCATGCAGAAATTGATGGCCAAATACTGGACAGCCTTGACCCTGATAACTTCACATATAAAATAACTTCTTCACTATTAATTGGAACCGGCGCAACATTCTAAGGTAATTTCAAACACATGTTTTCATTAACGTAAAGCTTAGAAAACTTTCTTTCTACTGTCATTGCATATCTGGCGTTGAAGACCAAGTATTTACTTGTCTTTTACTGTTTCATTTTCTTTATTTGCCACATAAAAAACCGGTACACCGGCTGTCTAAAAAGACAGTGGTGTACCGGTGATGTGTTGCCTAACTAAGCTTAAAGCTTCGTAAAGACCGGGATAACTGCGCCGGCAATACTGTTAATGTGACGATTTCCTTCCTCGTCCCAGGT
>JAJFJK010000076.1 GCA_021774075.1 Nitrosomonas sp.
TATGTCGTAGTTAATTGTTGAATTTTCCAGCCATCTGATTACAAATGATTTTTTGGTTGCTGAAAAATAGCATAACTTAATGATTAATAAGATATCAATTGATTTTGCAAATCATTTTCAACAATTAATTGCGACATAGCCAAAAAGAACAGTCGTATAAAAGCTTAGATTTCAGTGTTTCATAGAGAACCCCTTTCAATAGTTTTGCAATAGACTATGTCTCCGTTAAAAGTAGAACTTAAAGACATGCTTTCTGTAGAACAGATTTTCAAATTTCCACTTTGTCCCAATATCTACTTAACTAGCTGAGGGCTGTACGAACTAGGATATTAATTAATCAAACAATAACGATATGAGAAAACTCACAAACAAAACATGAAATATTATTGTTTTTTTGAGTTTAACTGTGACGACTTGACATGTGCACGGCACCTTTAGATAGAATAATTTGTCAGTGCTTCGTCAGATGGGAAGAATCTCCGATTCTTGCTAATCTTACGTAGACTCATATTTCGGGTGTCTCAAAAAGCGGTCGTTTTACGGGACACTACCACCCTACTCTTTTTACCCCACAAATACCCCTAAAACTGTCCCGTTTTGTTGTCTCACAAATCAAAGTCCCGCAAACTCATCGCTTGCGTTAATAAATAAGACAGTTATCATAGCTGCATTCAATTAAACCAAAGATGAAGGCTACACAGTGTCACTTTACGGATATGCGCGGTAAGCGTCCGACGCCACCATCTATAAACTTTCAATAACCTCGATTATCCTCAAACATTTTTCAGGAGGATTGCCGATGGCATTACCCACACTCAAGAGGATTATCGCAGGTTGTAAATCAGCTTCCAATATTTTCCAGTGTCAGCACCTGTAATGAAACTTACTATTCTGTGAAAACAATGGTGTAAAAATTAAATTGGCAAATCTGGGCGCTGTTTTCTCAAAAAATAAACTGGCAAAACTTCAACGCTGATTAACACTTCTGAAACTGCCGCGCCATCCTGGAATTGTGGCATTTGCAGACCATATTGTGCGACCAGGTTGGTTATTTATTGCATCTGCTGCGATGGAATATTTGGTACCATCGCCAGCAAATTCGATGTGGTAGTAATAATGGTTTGTAAAACCAAAGTCGGCTTTGATGCTATTGCTACTTCGAGTAAATTCCAACGTTATTGTCTCTGTCGCCCATCAGGTCAAAGGGTCAACATCCTTAGTTGATTAACGAGGCTAATACAGATTCACTTGCGTTGCGACCTGCAATTTCGCCCTTGTAAAACTTACAGCATCCGATTACTCAAAGACTGCTTTACGGTACTACCGAGATGAATGGGAAATTCCTCGGGCAGGATAACCTGCTAGATAAGTTGCCGGTAGCGGCGTACGACCCGACCCCGGTGCTTACGTTCTATACGCTGTGACTTTTATCACTGATATTTTTTTCCATAATAAATAGTATGTGAATGCACTCTGTACTTTCTCTTGATTTTTATAAGTGTGCAAACAACTATTTTTTTAAACAAGGAGAACTATCATGGCTACTATCAATGGAAATAATGGTAATAATAATTTGTTTGGTATAAACGATGTCGGGCTTTGGATTGATCTAGATGGAAACTTTCACTTTAGTGATCGGCCTGATACGATCAATGGCTTTAACGGTAGGGATACCCTAACAGCGCGGAATACTAACGATCTCCTGGATGGAGGTCGTGGCAATGATAAATTGAAAGGAAATGGCGGCAATGATACATTGCAAGGAGGTTCCGGCAAAGATAATTTGAACGGAGGTAGTGGCGATGATACATTGTATGGAGGTCGTGGCAATGATAAATTGCAAGGAGCTACTGGCAATGATACATTGTACGGAGGTTCTGGCAGAGATAATTTGAAAGGAGGTAAAGGCGACGATACATTGACAGGAGGTAAAGGCAAAGATATATTGACAGGTGGTGTTGGCGCAGATAAATTTGATTTCAATTTCGTGAATGAAAGCCCAGCGGGCGGGAATAGAGACAAAATCGTTGATTTCAAATGGCAGGAAGGAGACAAAATTGATCTCTCCACAATTGATGCAAATGTGAATTGGTGGGCGTTTGGTGATCAAGCTTTTGGGGCAGGTCAATTGTCATATAATGCAGCTACTGGAGTACTTCATGCAGATGTTATAGGTGGTTCAGATTTGGAAATATTATTGGTAGGTTCTCCTGGTGGATTTAGCACAGCTCTAGATGTGATAGCTTAAAGTTACAATAAGCTAATTAACAAAAAGGTAAACCACCGGCTTTGCCGGTGGGCTATCGAAAAAACAAAGGGCTGTGTGGCCGAGCAAGGCCGATAATTCCAGCGGGGGGGTGTTAGTTCCCCTGCCCCCGGCATCAGTGCTGACCAAATATGGTTTCAGCACGTTGGTATTGATCTGGAAGCTAGCATTATAGTCACAACTGATAAATGGGTTGTTAATGATTGGCACCTCGGGTCGGCCAATCACATTGAGCGGTTCAAAACCTTTGACGGCTTAACCGGTAGATTATGCGGTAACTCTGGACCCGATGATCGCGGCTTTATGGCTATAGCAATCGCCTTCTTCCCTACATCTGTTTTTCAATTTGATTGACAATTGAAACACCGTATCCTACTGTGGTGGCGGTAACAATTGCATTTTGACACGAGCAGCTGCGCGAATAAGCGCTTTATCTTGTGTTGCAAGTGGAATCCCGTGCCTAATGGCAAGTTCCAAATATGCGGCATCATAGGTAGTGAGCGTTTCTGTTCGTGCCAGCAGTAATATTTCCCTGATTGCACGGCTATCTGTTTCTGTATCCGTAACAATTGGCAGATGGGAAACCAATTCAAGGCGTGTTGAAATTTGTGTGCCAATAATACGTTCTCGTCGTTCAGCCTGTATCAGGACATTACCGAGTTCCAAATGCCAAATATTGGGAACAAATGCTTGGCCATTTTTTAACTGCACCAACAAGTCATCGGTCTAAGTGGTTGCCTCATCCTCAAACAGCTAAGCAACTGCAATGGAGCAATCAAGTACAAATGCATTCATCGACGCCCTTCATCACGCAAATCTTTCCAATCCAGGCCACCTAATTTCACTTATTTACGCAGTCAACGTAACGCATCAATTACTGAACACACTTCTGATTGATCAGCTTGCTCAGCAGGAACAAGACGCGCACTGGTGCAATATTCAGGCTAACGCAATCTTTTCCCAAGACGCAAATACCCCTTGTCTCAGATCCCGATAATTGCTAGCAGATACCTGATGACGACCAAGGTTGATGAGTTACATCGACCTTCTTTTTCACCAACAAGTCTTCGATATCACGATGGCTTAAGTTAAACCAATAATAGAGCCACACTGCATATTTTATGCTTTCAGATGGAAATCGATGGCGTTTGTATAGTGTCGCTGAGTTGTTCATTCTGCTATTATCACTCAGATACAGTTAACTTGGCAGTACCCGTAATCGGGCAAACGACGCCATAACAACACAAGTCCGGCAATTTTTACTGCCGAATTAAAGGTACTCAACGTATGAATATGCTTAACACTCTGGGTTTAACTAATAACGATATCGATCCTGAAGAGGAACGAAGAAAGTTACAACTCTATATCAATTTAAAACTGGCTTCTTCAGGGCAACCCACTTGTGCAGGTCAAGGCACCCGTGAATTTCTCGAAACGGCTCGTGACTTGTTAAAGAGTTACAGAGAAAAAAATCGTTTACTGGCAGATTACCTTTGCCCAGTTGATAGTAGAATTCAACAATTTCTGGATAAGTATCTAAGTGACAGTGGCGTTGTTTCCATTCCAAAATTACCTAATATCACTTTTGTACTGGATCGCCACGGTATTGCCCGCGAACTTTCATTGCCTATGGGTGAAGATGATTTTCATTCAGAAATTGTGTCCAGCTACCGCGTAAAGCAAGGTGTATTGCATAACCCAGCCAGTGATAGACGAACCACCAAAGGTTCTTTCCATGTCGCTGAAGGTGGACTGCCGATAGCAGGAGATAAAAAAGCCGTTCCCAAAAAAGTATTCTCCATTATGCTTGGACACGCTCTAAACCCACCAAAAGATCTACTGAAGCTGCCTTTCTCAGCCAGGCAGGATACACCGGCAGAAATGTTTGTGTCGCTGTTACTCAGGCCAATAGTGTGTCCGGAAATACCTGGTATTGATGCCGAAAAATCCATGGAAATTCGTTTCTTTGCTCCAGGTAATCTGGTCAGCAACCTGGATTTCGTCGAAAGTATTTTTGGTAATGGTGGCAATCCCTATCTTGCTGAGTTTGATGCTGCTCTGGATACTTCCCACTGGAGCGGACATACAGGATGCGTCATTCTCGCTCCTCACCTGGTAACACTAACCAAAAAAGAACTTGGCTTACCACATATCGATGAGGCGAATGAAAGGCAAAAACGTGAGGAGATGTGCTGGCAGGAAGAAGGCGAACTATATAACGATGGTCAGGCATTCAAAATCACTGCCAGGGATGAGCGAGGCGTAATTGTGACTATCCTTGCAGATAACTACTACGGTTATTGCAAAAAAGAGGTAAAAACCCAGATTAGCTACGCCACCAACCTCTACGGTCT
>JAJFJK010000077.1 GCA_021774075.1 Nitrosomonas sp.
TTTTAGTCAGTTGGCCGGAGTCGACCCTGAAGAGCCACTCAATCTATATTTCCGAATGACAGCATACCAAGAGTAAGCAGACAGTCGATTCCATTGAACCAACTCGACCTATTGGCCGAAAGTAGAATAAGCAGCTATCGACCCAGACTGTGAGATAGTGCAAGTGTGTCTAGTTCTTTACCCTCTGATTAGCTGGTTCGCATTTTATTTACTAGTATCAGTTGATCATCCAGCGATACTTCCCTAGCATCGCGTAAACACTTGTCCATGAATTGCATATTTTTATAGAGCAACGAACCAAGATGCATCGATTTTTAAGGAACGTCCTTAGGCATAAATAAACAATTTTCTTATTATTTATACAGAGACCTCTGCATAACCCTTGTTTTGGTGGAGTCATATAACAATGACATTGATTTTATTGATATTTTTATCTTAAAAATCAAGAAAACGGAGTTATGCAGAGATCTCATACAAATAATGTCGTGTATAAATTACGTCATGAAAAACACTGATTCATGAATTAATATTAATCGGCATTTCCCTAAGTGTGCCATGTATATGCCAGACCATTACAGTTAGACTCAAAAAAATAATTTTTCATGTTTTGTCTGTGAGTTTTCTCATATCGTTGTTACTCGATTTGTTGGTAACCTAATTAAAAGTGCAATTTTTGACTATACAGAAAAGTTTTTTTTGCAACAGAGTCCATTTCCAGGTGAAAAAAATGAAACGTTTAATGTCTTATTTACACATATTATTTCTTTCCTCAAGCTTGCTGGTTAATGCTGCTTTTGCCGGTGGTGGTGGTATTTCTGATTCAGACGGGATTATGGATTTTGAAATTCACTATCGCTACATTCCCACCCAGACACAAATTAACAGTTTAAAAGAGCAAGTACGTATCGCCGCAGATTTAATTTGTGATGTCACCGATGGCGAAATCCGCTTCGGAGAAGTGAAAATTACCGGCGGTGCTATGAGTGAAGCAAAAGGCGACATCTGGTTGTTGCCACAATCCGGCAGGTCTGGTTTGAGCTTTTATAGTGATGGCAGTAACCTAGGGAGAGATGGGGCCCACATTAACCTATATTCCAATAACGTTACCGGCAGAATTATTGCTCACGAATTGGTGCACCATGCATTCGGTATAGGAGACGAATATCCCGAAGAACCAAGATGCATTGGTAAAAATTTCAAAACAGATAACAACCCAGCTGACACCTCTTTTCAAAAAGACGAAATGGGAAACAGCTCCATTATGCATAACGACAATTGGACCGAGTTGTCGGTAGATGCTAATCATGATCTTAACCGTGGTCAGTTGCCCTATTACATGTGCGGGCGCATGATCCAGGATGATGACGGTAATTACAATTATAAAACAACAGTTGATCCTAACCTTGTGACAGGTGCTTTTAATAACGCCAGCTTCGACACTGCCAAGGAGAGCAGTGCAGTGGTGACAAAATTCAATGTGACAGACAGCCTTGGTTCTGATCACCAAGTGTACGCTTACGTGGTCAAGACCGGCACGCATAGATGGGATGTGCATTTTGCCATGGATGATGGCGAGTCTACTGGTGGCACAGCGGGAAACTATCACGGTATTGGCACAGCAACCATCGAACTGAACGATACTGCGGACGATGATGGGCGCTTTGCACTGGCTTCTGTTTCTCCTACGGATTTCGAGATCAATATGACCGATTTCGCTAATGGCGCCGACAATCTTGCAGTGCTCATCGCTTTTGGCGATGTGGGTGAGGTAAATGGCTTTCATGAGAATCCGAAAATCTGTATAGAAGATGGTGATGGTAATTGTCTTTCCCGTTGGGACCCCATCACGGAACGCTACGAATTAACTCAGCAAACTGCTATGCATCAAAAATCGGACTGGGCGACTCTTGTCGCGAACTATCCTTTTGTGGCCGCACCTACTGGTACGCCAGAAGAAGCTCAACCAGGGAATTGCCGCGCCGAACTTACATTTACAGAACGAATTATCGGCTCCGATCAGGTAATTTTATTTATCGATAGGTCTGGTAGCATGGATGCCCCCGTGAGAGAAAACGCTGAGGATACGCGACTGGATTTTGCCAAGGCCGCCGCGCGCGCGTTTATCGATTTACAAGCGGGGATGGGTGTGGATGTGGGTTTAATTTCGTTTAACGAAACCAGCGAACTTGAGAGGCCAATGGAATTATTGGATATAGCAGACGCAGATCCGTTTAAGAACAAGGTGGATGCCTTAACTGAGGGTGGCTATACTGGTATAGGTACCGCCTTGCAAAGTTCTTTGTCCGAATTTCAGCGTGCGGCTCTAATTGCAGAAGAAAACGGAACCGAAGTGCGCTCGCGGACAGCGTTTTTACTTTCAGACGGTGAAAACAATCGTGGTGAAAACCCAGAAATAGTTGCCGACCGTTTACGTGACATCGGAGTACAGATTTTTTCCATCCCGGTTGGCGCTGGCGCAGATCGTGAATTGCTGAATGGGCTCGCAGTTAATTCTGGTGGCGAAGTCATGGACGCTCCCAATGGTGATGAACTTCCTCCAATCTACGCAGAGCTGTTTGCGCGTTATCGAGGAGAAAGCCTCACCTTAAGCCGACAAGAATCTTTTGTTGAGCCGTTTCACAACAAAGACAAAATAGATGTGCGTACAGCTTTTTCCGCAGCACCTGCTGGCGCTGCGGCTGCACTCAGTAGTGCTTTAACTAATCAAAACTCCTATGTAGATACTTTTGAGTTTTTGGTGGAAGCTTCAGGCGAGCGCTTAAATATTTTTCTTTCCGGCAGAAATGAAAATATGGATACCTGGAAATTAATATTTAAAATAACTTCACCAAGCGGAACGGAATACACCAGCTCGGATAACTCCATTATTAGCGCAGACAAATACTACACGATTGTGCGTTTGCCTACTCCGGAACCCGGCATTTGGAGAATCGATCTTGCCTCTGGCAACAATTTAGCGCAAAAGTCTTTTGTGCAGGCACATGTGGAAAATTTTGCACCGGATCTCTATGTGGATGCTTTACCGAGAACACTCACAAATACTTCAAAAACCATAAGTATCTCGGTGGAAACAACTTACTTCACAAGCCTGGACAGCAGCGTTAACTATAGTGGTTTTGTGCGAAGGCCAGATGGTTCAAACGTACCCTTAAAATTTAGTATAGATATCAATACTGGCAGTGTATCTGCCGCCTTTGATCAGTACGCCGGACGTGGTATTTACCAAGTATTTGTTAGTGCAAAAGTCGACAATAAAGTAAAAAGACTCGGCGGTGAATCCATTTTTGATGGTCCAGATATAGATTTAAATGATGTGGTCGAATTTGAGCGCACAGCACGTACATCTTTTTTTGTTGATATTAACGAATTGCCGCCCTGTCACAATTCAGACTGTGATAATGATGGTATACCCAACAATGTTGAAGGTGGCGATGACGTAGATACCGATGGAGATGGTCTGCCAGATTATCGCGACGACGATGCTGATGGTGACGACGTGCCGGATGCGAGAGAAGGTGTAAAAGATACAGATAACGATGGGAAGCCGAACTATCAGGATGTGGATTCTGATAACGACGGCATACTTGATGGTAATGACAATACCCTTGATGACCCTGGAGTGCATAGTGAGCGTTTGTTTATCATAGCTATCATTATCGCTATATTATTATTCCTAATAGTTATTTTGTTGTTGTGCTGGTTCTACCTCTGCAAACATAAGATTGCTAAAAAGCCTTGTAATGGCACTGCTAAGTTAACAGTCTCTGAGTGATAATAGTAAAATGAATAGCTTAGCGACACTATACAAACGCCATCGATACTTTTGGCATTAACAGCAACAGAGTCGTTATGCTTGTCAGGTTTGCTAACTATAACCATCCTAAGTGAAACGATATACAGATCTGAAGATCATGACAGTACTGGTTGTCTCATATTATTTGACCAGTTTATAGGTGATTTATTGAAAGAAATTGACTGACTGTTAATGGCCCAGGCTGTGTGAAAACTCGAAAATTTAGATTGAAATATAATAAATTCCCACAGATTGTTAAAAGTAGTTCAAATATCTGCGTGTATTTTCCACTTTTCAAGTAAGTAAGCAATAAATTGAGGTTATATTTACCATGAGAAATTTTAACAAAGAGTTTTCACACATAGATGGTCACCCCCAGTTTGCCAAGCTTTCAATCAATCATTGCAAGAAGGTTGAGATTGCAGCCATAGATCCGGACTTTCAATCGAGGCCACAAGCCTCTGTCCCTGATGGAATATGCTGGCAGGTTCCTAATCAGTCTGTCGAGCTTTT
>JAJFJK010000078.1 GCA_021774075.1 Nitrosomonas sp.
TTTGGTCATGGCTTGCATCACTTGTTGACACAAGTGGATGACCTTGGTGTATCCGGTATCAACGGTGTTGAATGGGATGCGGTAGAGTTACCCAGCCAGTTTATGGAAAACTTTTGTTGGGAATGGGATGTCATCACGGACATGACGCAACATATAGAAACAGGTGAATCATTGCCACACGCTTTATTCGATAAAATGCTGGCAGCTAAGAATTTCCAAAGTGGGCTGCAAATGTTACGGCAGATAGAGTACGCCTTATTCGATATGCATCTTCATTTTGATTTCAACCCACAGGGTGAACAAACTGTTCTGCAATTACTTGATGAAGTTCGTAAAGCAGTAGCCGTTGTCATGCCACCCGATTTCAATCGTTTCCCGAATAGTTTTGCGCATATTTTTGCAGGCGGTTATGCCGCTGGATATTACAGTTATAAATGGGCGGAAGTGTTATCAGCGGATGCTTTCAGTATGTTTGAAGAAACTGCTTCTGATGGGGTGGTTAATGTAGCAACAGGTTCACGTTTTCTGCAAGAAGTTTTGGCTAAAGGCGGTAGTCGTTCTGCGTTGGAATCTTTTAAAGCGTTTCGAGGGCGTGAGCCGGAATTGGATGCATTACTGCGTCATAATGGTATGGCCTCAGCGTAATGGCAATTTTTTAGCGGTACTTGTGTTGGGTTTATGAAGTGGTCAACTTCAGCCTAGCTTACAATGCTAATCATTACTTTAGGTGAATTTAATATTTGTGCTGGGTAGAGGTGATGCTCTTATAGCAGACTCTCAGTGGGCTGGTGTTGTTACAGAGATATTGTCCTGTGTTGACATTTTTGCTTCTACTTGTGAATGAGAAGCAGCCTCGCTAATGCTTGTGTATCCAACGAGAGAAATGATCAGGACAAATAGGCAGATAAAAGCTGGCATAGTACTTGAGCGATAGTTTTGTCTGTTATCAGTTAACTGTATTGGGGGGTGGTGTGGCATGTTTTACTCCTTGTGCATTTATCATGTTTAGACTTAGGCACAAGCGCATATTGTGGAAAATGTATTGACATATTCCTGATGCTGTCAGCCCCGCTGTCTTTTGCTAGATCGGTAGCTTTGTGTTTCCATTTCTCAATGGATTTGCCTTTGTCAATTCGGTTTCTACTCGCAAGGAAACATTATCGACTGTTATCTGGATTTTTTGAGTTGAAACAAAGACATTTTTCTAGGCCTGTTTGGATGCAAGCAATAGGCATGGAGGCGGATACTTCTTTACTTCGAGCCGGATCATGAGAGAAGATTACATTTTAAAGTATCGATTATTCGTTTAAGCAGTTGTTGCAATGAAGAATGAAATCATGATTATAGGTGGATAATGTTGAATAGACGGTGCAAATATGGCAAGATCCCTTTACTAACAATAAAATAACAACTTTTAATATGACAAACCTTTTACGTATCAAGATTTTTACCGTTACATTTGCGATTCTATTGCTTACAGGTTGTGCTTCAACAAACAACCAGGAGTATCCGGATCCGGATCCTTTGGAATCTATGAACCGTGCTGTTTTTGAATTTAATGAGATGCTTGATGACAACGTTCTTGAGCCAGCTGCCAGAGGCTACAGGCATGTTGTGCCGGATCCCATTGAGTTACTTATTGGCAACTTCTTTTCAAATCTGAATGATGTTGTTGTTGCAGCAAATTCGCTACTCCAATTAAATTTTGAAAGTGCGCTGGCAAGTGGTACACGTGTGCTGATAAACACAACTTTTGGTATGTTTGGTCTGATAGATATAGCAAGTGATATAACTATGGCAAGTGATGTCAATCTAAATAAACGCAATGAGGATTTTGGCCAGACGATGGGGCGCTATGGCATAGGCAGTGGGCCTTATTTGGTCTTGCCGTTTTTAGGCCCGAGTTCGGTGCGTGATGTAGTGGGTATTGGTGTTGATGGGTTTTTTGCTGATCCGGTTACGACGGGGATTTATCTAAACAGTGTTGATACACTTGATACAGCTATCCGAGTTCCAGTTGCGGCTGGAAGAGCGCTTGATGCACGCGCACAATTATTAGATGCCGAGAAAACATTGGAAGAAGCCGCGCTTGATAAGTATGAATTCATACGAGATGCCTACATGCAACGACGTGAAAGTTTAGTTAATAACGATGACACAAATGCGCCTGATGAGGCAGATTGGGATTGATAAGCGTTTTTTGTCGTTGTTGAATTTCAAATAATACGTTTTTAGAATCAAATTGCTGGATATTGGGAACCACCATTTAATTCTGTACGACTTATAGTCATGAATTAACGGTGGTTCTTTCTTTATTTGATATTGGTTTCTTACCGGTTTCCTCGTTTAATTGCCGCATCTATCCCTATTGTCCTAATAAAATTAGACTTGTATGATATGAATTTTTCAACCTAAAATTCTCAGTTGGATGATGCTTAGAGTGCATTGTTGATTATTTTTAGCGAGGCGCAGTGAAGCGTAATAACTAGTTATTGCAACGAATTGCAACGCAGCAAAAGATAAAGAACGGTGTGCTATAAGCATCATAGCGTAGCTCATCTTTAGGGTGACTCGCATTTAACAAAATAATTGCTTTGTTTCATGAGATTGTCCATTGCTGAAGCGACCAACTGAGGGTTTTAGGTTAAATGGTCAATAAAACTGGATTGGCAGCGTTTTTATAACTTTAGACTATAAGCACAAGAGAAACATAATGAGAAAATTTCAATGTGGTATATGCGGTTTTGTTTATGATGAATCAGTTGGTGATCCTGAGCATGGTATTAAAGCGGGTACGCTGTGGGAAAATATTCCTGTTAACTGGGCTTGCCCTGAGTGTGGTGTCATGAAATCAGATTTTGAAATGGTGGAGATTTAACTAATGATTGATCCAGTGATTATTCTGGGCAGTGGATTGGCGGGCTATGCTGTAGCGCGGGAACTACGTAAACTAGATGCAGAATTACCCATCATCATGTTATCTGAAGATCATGCTGGGTTCTATTCAAAGCCAATGCTGTCAAATGCGCTAACGACAGGGAAGACGGCGCAAACGCTTTTGAATGGTGATGCAGATAAGATGGCGTCTCAATTGAATATGACAATACGTCCGCATTGTCGTGTAACGGTTGTCGACACTGCCAGTAACACCATTACATTGGAAAATGGAGAACAACTGTTGTATGGTCAGTTGGTTCTGGCACTGGGTGCGGACCAAATTCGTTTGCCATTACAAGGTACGGGTGTTGAACAAATATTATCCGTCAATGATCTTGATGACTATGGTTCTTTTCGTGATGCATTAGTTGATAAAAAACAAATTAGTATTATTGGTGCGGGCTTGATTGGCTGTGAGTTTGCCAATGATTTGGTAACAGCAGGTTTTCAAGTTAACGTTTTGGATATTGGTACACAGCCGTTAGGACGCCTTTTGCCACCGGCCGGTGGCGCATTCATTCAACAAAAACTTGCAGCGGCTGGTGTGTTTTTTCATTTAAATGCGACCACACAATCTGTTGATAAAGTAGGTGAACGCATGCATTTAACACTAGCCAGCGGCGAGACGATTGAATCTGATATTGTGCTGTCATCAGTCGGATTACAACCGCGCACTCAGTTGGCTAGTACGGCAGGTTTGCAAGTTAATCGTGGCATTGTGGTTAATCAGATGCTACAGACACAGTCTGAAAATATCTATGCAATAGGAGACTGCGCTGAGGTTGAGGGTAAGGTATTACCTTTCGTAATGCCAATTACACATGCGGCCCGTGCACTGGCTGCTACGCTGTCTGGTAATTCAACACCGGTACATTACCCTGCGATGCCGGTCATGGTGAAAACGCCGGCTTGCCCGACTGTGGTTTCACCGCCAGATTTTAATGTCAGTGGTGAATGGCTTGTGGAAGCCGATGAAGATGGGGTAAAAGCACTTTATCAGGATGAAGCTGGAAATTTGCTGGGTTATGCGTTGTTGGGTGCGGCGGTAAAGGAAAAAATGGCGCTCACAGCGCAATTGCCACCTATATTGGCATAGATGCTATAAGTTGACATAGGTTTTTGGTTTTTCTTGGTTTCAGATTTAATTCGCAACATTATAAAAATAAATAGGTTATAAATGAAACTCCTGTTTGACCTTTTCCCGATTATTTTGTTTTTCATAGCCTTCAAGGCCTACGATATTTTTGTTGCGACAGCAGTCGCAATTGTGGCGACTTTTATTCAGATCGGCTGGGTATGGTTGCGCCATAGAAAAGTGGATAAAATGATGTGGATAAGCTTGGTTGTTATTATCCTGTTCGGCGGCGCGACATTATTATTTCAGGATGAGAATTTCATCAAGTGGAAACCAACAGTGTTATATTGGCTGTTTGCTGCGGTTTTATTAGCTTCAAATGCTTACTTCCAGAAAAACCTTATCCGGGCGATGCTTGAAAAGCAAATCAAACTGCCATTGTTTGTTTGGCATAAACTAAACCTCAGCTGGGTTGTTTTTTTCGTGCTGATGGGATGTATTAATCTTTATGTAGCCTATGGCTTTTCGGTAGATACCTGGGTTACATTTAAGCTGTTTGGTTCTACCGCTCTGATGCTGGTTTTTGTGGTAGCACAAGTGTTCATGTTGAATAAACATATGGTCGTGACGGTACCGGCAGCATCTGAGCGGAATGACGCTGAAGTGTCGGGGATTATCAATGAAGAAGTTGAGAAGAAAACAGACAAATAGTAAGTAGTAAATAGGAAAGGATCAATAATGCTTTATGCCATAAACAGTGAAGATGTCCCCGATAGTTTAGAAAAGAGATTGTCAGTTCGACCGGAACATCTGGAACGAATTAAACAATTGCAAGCGCAGGGGCGGTTGATTCTGGCTGGCCCATATCCTGCGATAGACAGCCTTGACCCAGGCCCGGCCGGGTTCTCTGGTAGCTTGATCGTTGCTGAATTTGAGTCATTACCATCCGCTCAAGCCTGGGCTGAGGCAGACCCCTATGTTGCTGCAGGGGTTTATAAGCAGGTAACGGTCAAGCCTTTTAAGAAGGTGCTGCCTGCCTGAGTGAATGAATGAAGTGCCCCTTTCCCCTTTAATTCTGAGTCAAATAAGTTCTAGAGATTCACGTTCACAGCGTTAAAGCGTATACTTCTGCTGAACAGAAATTTTATCTAAATTATTAAAAAGGAAATTCCATGCGTTTGACGAAATTTTCGCAGTTAATTGTAGTTGGTGCTTTTGGCGTATTTGCACTGTCAGCTCATGCTCAATCAACCACAGCTGTGGCAACTGTAAATGGCGTAGAAATTCCAAATTCACGCCTGGAATTAATGGTTAACGCAAATGTTGCGCAAGGCCAGGCTGATGGTCCGGAAATGAGAAAAGCGTTGCGTGAGAACCTGATTGCTGAGGAGATCATTGCACAAGAAGCACTTAAAAATAAACTTGATCAAGATCCCGAGGTCATCGCGCAACTTGAGGTATCACGCCAGGCTGTTTTGGTAAGAGCTTATCAGGCTGATTACATCAGAAATAATATTGTTAGTGATGAAACCTTGCAGAAGGAATATGAAATTCTAAAAGTGCAGATGGGTGATCAAGAATTTAAAGCGCGTCATATTCTGGTGGAAGATGAGAATGAAGCCAAGGATATTATTGCCAGCCTCAAGAAAGGTGGTGATTTTGCTAAACTTGCGGCAGAAAAATCTATCGATGATGGTAGTAAAGATGAGGGTGGTGTTTTGAACTGGAGCCCTTCCGCAGCTTATGTCAGACCTTTTGCTGAGGCGTTGGCAAGCCTGGAAAAAGGCAAGTTAACCGATGAGCCGGTACATACAAATTTTGGTTGGCATGTGATTGAGTTAATGGATATGCGTCCGATGGAAATTCCTCCATTTGAAGAAGTAAAGCAAAACATACAGCAACGCATCTTGCAAAGAGAATTCGCTGCAGTTGTTCAGGAACTGCGTAGTAAAGCGAAAGTAGAATAGTTTTCCATATTGCCGCGAGTAGAGGTGCCCCTAGATTAAATTTAAATAGGGTTTATAACAGTTTTCTCTACTCGTGGTGATAATGCACATAATAATTCATAGCTGATTGTGCCCGCAGCCTGTGCGATTTCCTCAACAGGTAGCCCTTTTCCCCAAAGAATTACCGGACTGTTTAACTGTGCGTTCTCAATGCCGGTTAAATCAATAGCCAGCATATCCATAGATACCCGACCCAATGTACGACTGCGTTGATTGTTGACCAATACGGGTGTATTGGTTAGCGCGTGACGTGGATAACCATCGGCATAGCCACATGCCACAATACCAATTTCCATCGCTCGATCTGCCTGGAAGATGCCGCCATAGCCAGTGCTGTCACCACGTTCTAACTGATGTATGGCGATAATGTTACTGGATAAAGTCATCACTGGTTTCAAATTTAGTTCAGATGCTGTTTTGTCTGCAAAAGGGGAGGCGCCATACAGCATAATGCCGGGGCGAACCCAATCTGCATGTGTTTCAGGATAGCGGATAATTGCTGCAGAGTTTGCCAGAGAATACGGTAGCTCATATTCTGTAGTAATTCGATTAAAACATTGCAATTGTTGCGTAAAGCTTTGGTTGTCAATGGCATCATCCGCATTCGCAAAGTGGGTCATTAACGTAATATGATTAATAGACTCATTTGTGAGCAGACTTTCCAGTGCGGATGGAAATTGTTCGGGTGAAAACCCTAAACGATTCATGCCCGTATTAATCTTTAAAAATATATCCAACCCCTGTTGTTTGCATGTCGATAACATCGCAACTTGTTCATTGTGGTGGATGACGGCGCTGAGTTGATATTGTTCAAACAACGCTAGTTCTTTGGTTGAAAAAAAACCTTCCAGCAGTAAAATGGGGTGGCGATACCCTGCTTCACGTAATTCTATAGCTGCATCAAGTTCCAACAGTGCAAAACCATCGGTCTGTTTTAAAGCTTGTGCCGTGTGCAGTAAGCCGTGACCATAGGCATCTGCCTTGATGATCGCCATAAGGCGTGCATGGGGAGCGTATTGCCGTGTAACATTCAGGTTATGTGTAAGCGCAGCAAGATCTATGTAGGCTTGAGTAGGGCGGGGCATTTATTATTATCCAGAATACGCGATATTTAGTCGCTTAATTTATTAAACTAATCTATATTTAATGCTTATGGATTTCAGGAAGTCAATGTCTAACTGGTATACGCGTGGTTAAGGAAACACGTTATCGTAATACTTTCATAGTATAAAGCCGTTGATATGTAACTGGTTACCTTAAAAAATAATAAATAATTCAGAGGCAATAGCTTGGAACGCGGTTTCTATACTATCATGGCTGCGCAATTTTTCTCTTCTCTAGCAGACAATGCACTGCTGGTTGTGGCGATCGCGTTGTTAATTGATCTGCATGCCCCGGCTTATTTAACCCCGATGCTCAAGTTTGTGTTTGTGTTGTTCTACGTCATTCTTGCGCCTTTTGTCGGTGCATTTGCTGACTCTATGCCTAAAGGGCGTGTTATGTTTGTCAGTAACACAATCAAGATTTTGGGTTGCTCGTTACTGTTTTTTGCCATACACCAATACTATGCGCTGGCAGCTTACGCTGTTGTTGGGCTTGGCGCGGCAGCTTATTCACCGGCAAAATATGGCATATTGACGGAGTTATTGCCACCTGAAAAACTGGTAATTGCCAATGGTTGGATTGAAGGGTTAACCGTTGCATCAATTGTATTGGGTACTGTGCTGGGCGGTGTGTTAATAACACCGGCTGTATCAGATGTTTTGCTGAGTTTTGATTTCCCCCTGATAGATACCGGAATTGATACTGCATTGGAAATTAGTATAATCTTGGTGGCAACAATCTATGCGATTGCCGCGATGTTCAACCTTTTTATTCCTAATACCGGTATTGATCATCGTGCACCTAAGAAAAATCCATTGTATCTGATTCATGAATTTGGTCATTGTGTGAAGTTGCTGTGGCGCGACAAGCTCGGACAGATCTCGCTGGCAGTAACAACTTTGTTTTGGGGTGCGGGTGCAACATTACAATTTATTGTGTTGGAATGGGCTGAAGTGGTGTTGGGTTATCCGCTCAATAAGGCGGCGCAATTACAGGGTGTGGTCGCGATAGGCATTGCCATTGGTGCGGTTATGGCTGCTCGCATGATTGCATTAAGACAAGCCGTAACAGTCATACCACTGGGTATAGCGATGGGCATTGTTGTGATGGCCATGACGCTGGCGCATGAATTATGGATTGCAATTATTTTACTGGTGCTGATTGGTGGACTGGCAGGATTCTTTGTCGTGCCAATGAATGCGTTATTGCAACATCGTGGTTATATTCTCATGGGTGCAGGGCACTCTATTGCCGTTCAAAATTTCAATGAAAATTTGAGTATTCTGGTAATGCTGTCTTGTTATGCTTTATTGGTACTGTTTGACGTGCATGTTTATGTTGTGATTGTGATGTTTGGTTTGTTTGTATCAGCCATCATGACAGTGATTCGCCGGTGGCACTTGTCGAACCAAAGCAAAAAAGATTCATTACATTTGATTGGTGCACGCAAGATTATTCGAAAACAGTCAGCGGCCAGTAGCTATGATCCGGATAAATGACTGGCTACGGTAATGATTGCATGATTTCCTTAGCAAAACACAAATCCTCCCAGGCCTTCGCTTTTTCCGGTAGTGCACGTAAAAGATATGCAGGATGATAAGTGACAATGAGCGGTATTCCGGCATATTCGTGGCGTGTGCCGCGTAAACTGGCGATGCTGTCATCACGACCAAGCAAATTCTGTGCGGCGACCTTTCCTAATGCAATAATGAGCTTTGGTTTAATCAATGCAATTTGTCTGGCCAGATAAGGTTCGCATTGTTGCGTTTCATCGTTATTAGGGTTGCGGTTGTTGGGCGGGCGGCACTTTACAATGTTTGTGATATAAACTTGTTTTTCCCGATTAAGTCCAATAGCGGCCAGCATATTATCCAGTAACTTGCCGGCCGGGCCGACAAACGGTTCTCCTAGTGCATCTTCTCTGGCACCAGGCCCTTCCCCAACATACAGCCACTCAGCTTGGTTATCACCAACACCAAATACTGTTTGCGTGCGTGTCTGGCTTAAAGGGCAAGCCGTGCAGTTTGTCACTTCGGCACTTAATTGTTCCCAATCCATTTGCTGGACTGCTGCAGGTTGAACAAATTGTTTGGCTTCGGAAGTTTCAACTGATGCTGCTGGCTTGAAGTGCCATAACGGCGTTAAACCCAGCTCTTTCAGAATAATTTTACGTCGCATATTCATAGTATCAATCGCATCACAATGGCATCCTCGCGCCCGCACATTGCGGGATAGTAACCTTTACGCATGCCGATTTTTTCAAAACCTATTTGTCTATACAGGTTGGCCGCGCCATGATTGGAGACGCGTACATCCAGTATCATCGACTTTGCATATTCTTGTTTGGCTAATTGTATAAAATGGTTTAACAGCTTCTTTCCCCAACCTTTATTTTGCCACTCGGCCGCGATGCCAATGGTTAGAATATGTGCCTCATCGACATTAATGGTCATGACGCCATAACCAAACAGTGTGTTGTCTTGTTCTAGTATCTGGCAGTGATAGCCTGAGTTGATGGAATCCGAAAAATTTACCGGCGACCATGGAAAAAGAAAAATTGTTCTTTCAATAAGAATAACGTGATCCACATCGGGTGGCAGCATCTTTCTGAACGTGGGTGTTTGTCGTAATAGGCTATTCATCGCTCACTTTCCTTCAATGCGACTTTGTTACGGATATATATCGGTGCAGCGTTGCATGGATTGGTGTCTGATCCATCTGTGAGCCGGGGTAGTGCAAGTTGTGCTATTTCCTCAGCATGCGGATAAAGCGCATAGTTGATTTGCTCAATGTGCCCATTGTAAAGCGTAGACAATACTTTGTCATATGCGTCAAAACCACTGCCGCAGCCTATCCAGTGATTGCCGGCTATTGACGGGGCTTGATGCGGTAAGCAAAGCATGGGCGCACTAACAGTCTGCCAGCTATGGGCTGATTGTTGATACGCCGCATGATAAATCTCACCCATACGTGCATCAAGTGCAACAATAACCCTTTGTGTCGCATTTTTTTGTGCCATTGCTTCCAGTGTGCTGACACCAATAACGGGAAGATCTGCAGCAAATGCCAGCCCTTGTGCAACACCACAAGCGATACGCAGCCCGGTAAAAGAACCCGGCCCTGCGCCAAAGGCAATGCCATCAAGTTGTGCTAAGGTGAGTTCCGCCTCAGCTAAAGCTTCTTGTGTCATTGGCAGAAGAAGCTCCGAATGGCGACGTCCGGCAAGCACTTGTTTGTTAAGTGGCTGGCCGTCGAGATGGAGTGTGACGGAGCAATGCTCGGTCGAGGTTTCAAAAGCAATAATTTTCAAAGTAATTCAGTGTGTAGCGTGTATTTGATATTTTAGGGCGCTTTATTTTATTTCAAAAGCCAGCAATGTAGTGGAATATAGTCGACGCCATTATCTGTTTGTTTGGATTGTATGAGACACCATTGTTTGGCGTGCCATTGAATAGGTTGAATTAAATCAATCTCAGTGTGGTTTTTTGCATTACGGATCAGTGTGATATGTGGTTTATAAGTACGTTGATCAACTGTAAATCCCGCCGTTGATAATGCGTTTCTTAATGCGTCTACTAAAGAAAACAGTTCTGTGGGGAACGATTCAGCATATGCGTGGATAATGCGATTACGTTTCCAGTAGTGCATTTTTTGTATTGATAAACTAAATACCTGGGCCGCCACATTGCTGGCAGCTGATTGCAATTCAGGCAGACGATTTATCGCTACATTACCCAGGAATACAAGTGTCAGGTGAATGTTTTGTGTTTTTACTTGCCGTCCACCGCAAGCGGGCACAAGTGTCTTTGCCAGATGGACGAATTGCTTTTGTATGGCATGATCAGGCCAGAGCGCAAAGAACACGCGAACAGTTTTTTCTTTTTTGTCGGATAAGGTTTTAGTGGTCACATGTCATATTCCACATTTTTACGTGCGGTCAATTAAGCAGACCACCTCAGCCATAATGCCTTCCGCTCTACCAATCGCCCCAAGGTGTTCGGCTGTTTTCGCTTTTATGTTGATATTTTTTATTGATGTGTTGAGGTCTTGTGCAATATTAGCCACCATGGCCGAGATATGCGGTGCCATTTTTGGTGCTTGCGCGATAATGGTTGAGTCTATATTGATGATTTGATAATGATCTTTTGCCAATAAGTCATAAACGTTGCGTAATAACACACGGCTGTCTATGCTTTTGTAACGTGGGTCGCTGTCAGAGAAATGTTTGCCGATGTCGCCCAGTGCGGCAGCACCAAGCAGCGCATCGCAAATCGCGTGTAGTAAAACATCCGCATCAGAATGACCAAGTAACCCTTTCTCAAAAGGAATGGTCACGCCACCGATAATAAGATCACGGCCTTCAACCAGCTGATGTACATCAAAACCCAGTCCTATTCTCATTGTGTTCGGCGTGCTTGGTGTGTTCATTGTGCATTCCTATGTTTTAATATTAATTCCGCCAAAGCCAGATCCTGAGGATAGGTTACTTTGAAATTATACGCATCGCTGTGAACAAGTTTTGGTTGCAGTCCTAATGCTTCAACCGCGCTGGCATCATCGGTGATATTGATTGTATTAGTTAGCGCCTTAGACAATAGCTCATAACGAAACATCTGCGGTGTTTGTGCTTGCCAAAGATTCTCTCGTGATTCGGTTTGTTGGATGCGTGTGTCAGCGTTACTGCGCTTTAGCGTGTCAGCCACCGGTATAGCCAATAACCCGCCAACTTCATCATCGGCTAATTCATTGATTAATTTTTCAAGTTGTGATGAGGACAAACAAGGACGTGCTGCGTCATGAACCAGTATCCAGTCATTAGCGTCAACGATACATTCACCTTGTGCGACAACAAGACCGTTTAGCACACTTTCGGCACGTGTTGCGCCACCACAATTCAATACAATGAGTTTCTCTGCAAATTCTGACCAGTCATATTGGTGCCAATCATGATCACTTGGCGCAAGAACAATGAATACGCGTGCAATTTCTGGAGTTTGGCACAATGTTTTAAGTGCATGGTAAATCATTGGTTGGTTGGCCAGGGATAAATATTGCTTGGGCAATTCATTACCCATGCGTGAACCGGAACCTGCTGCTGGAATTAAAGCAAAAAACTTTGACATGTTTGTATTTATGGTTGTTAAGTGTTTTAGCTGAAAAACTATCGAATAGATAGAAGTTGTAATTATGGCGGATTAATGATGGTTAGTATATGTAGTTAATGGTCGGTTTGAAGGATTTAAGATTACAATAGTAATCATTGAAAATTTAAATAGTAGGTAAAAAATATGGAAGCAGAACAAATTAACGCAGTATCAAATCAACTTCTGGATCAGGAAAATCGAGCAAAAGAATTACGGAGGTTTCTTTGACTTCGACGCCAAACAACTAAAGTTAGTTGAGTTAGCGCGGCAACTTGAAGACCCTGATGTTTGGAAGGACGGTAAGCGTGCACAAGAGATAGGGCGCGAGAAAAAACTATTGGAAGATGTCGTGCTGACACTGGAATCAATGAGCCAGCAATTAAATGATGCCTGTGAATTGCTGGATATGGCGAAACAAGAAGCCGATAACGAAACACTTGAAAGTATTGCGGATGACGTTGCGCAGTTAGAAACGGAGATCGCCAAGCTGGAATTTAGGCGCATGTTTTCTGACCCGATGGATCCGAATAATTGCTTTGTGGATATTCAATCCGGCTCAGGTGGCACTGAAGCACAGGATTGGGCGGAAATGTTGGAACGTATGTATTTGCGGTATTGCGAACGGCAGGGATTGAAGGTCGAAGTGATGGAAGAGTCTGTTGGCGATACGGCAGGGATCAAAAGCGCCAGTCTTAAAGTGTCCGGTGAATACGCCTATGGATGCTTGCGTACAGAAACGGGAATACACCGG
>JAJFJK010000079.1 GCA_021774075.1 Nitrosomonas sp.
GCCGTCATCTGGTATCTGCCAGTGATTATCAGGATTTAAGACAAGGTGCTTTTGCGTCTTGGAAAAAGGTTACGTTAGCATGAAGGCTAAATTTCTAGAACTGGTTGCCCTATGAAAGTTAACTTGGCAATACCGGTGAGGGTGTTACAGCATATCAATTTTAGCCCTTGTTTTCCTTAAATATATTTCTATAAGAATAGCTATTATTATGCCGATAAAACCGCTAGTCAGAATATAATATTTATAATTGAATATATCTTCCTTATAACCTGCAAAAGCGACTGATATTAATAGTAGGTTAACCAGAAAGCTAGAGTATTGTATGGTCCAACCTTCCAAATTATAAGCACCTGCACCACGGGCTTTTTCGGTGAACTTCTCATACTCTTGCATGTATTTTGCTTCTACGCTGACACTCTCTTTATTCGTTTTATGCCACCTAGATATCGTATATATCCTCAAATTAATGTGCGTGCATAAAACATCAATGTAGGCCATTACAAAAGGAATAACACAAATTGCTAGTTCAAACTTATCGTGGTTTGATGAAATTCCTAATCCTATTGATGCAATTGTTGCTACTGAAATTATTTTCCATTTCAATAGGTCGGATCTTACTTTTTGACTTTCAATAATTTCGTTTGCTAAATGAATTGTAGCCATGAATACGGACTCCTTGCGCCCTAACAAATAATTACTTAGTTTCCGTAATACATTCACCTGTTGGATTCCTTTTCCACACAGACACAAATATCACTACCGAACTTTATCCCCACGTGCTCAAACTATACTAATAATAAAGTAATGACAATGTGAGAAAAGTCACAGGGCACTGCCAAGCTAACTGTATCTGAGCGACAATAGCAGAATGAAAAATTCAGCGGCCCTATACAAACACCATCTATTTCCATCTGAGATCATTCAATACACAGTGTGGCTTTATCATCGGTTATTACTTGAAAAATTACTTGGTTTGTTCGGCGACAATTATAATGGCATTCTCATAAATCATTTTCTCTTCCATCCCTGCAAATTCAAGGATAAACCCTTCGGGTGTCTGCTCCGCATACATCCTTGAGTTTACAGGGATTACAGAGGTCTTGTTTAGCATGAGATTTAAGGAAAACAGTGTTCATTATTGAACTTATGCGTTAGCAGTTCTTCGATCTTTAATTGTCGCGGAAATATGGGGTTTAATTGTCGCGAGACATTGGTTCTTGGGTAGCGATCAAGAATTTTATTAGGCGCCTGGTCTACTATGCTTCAAAAGAAAAAAGGCCTGCATCGCTGCAAGCCTTTATATATATAGCTCCCTGACGAGGGCTCGAACCTCGGACAAACGGATTAACAGGTGTTTTAACACGCTATTTTTATTAATTTTACACTCGCCAGTGCTCGCCAACAACCGTCATTTTTGTCACCCTTTGTTTTTGGGTTGTCAATCAGCACGCAAAATTTAACAGATAATGGCGTCGAGATTTACCACCTGAATTTGTACTTTTTTGTTATTTACTGCTAAGTAATTTTTACCCTAGTAAAAATATTTGCCGATTGCAGCTTGAAGATAGTATTTCGCACATTACAGGCTAATCGACACTCTCAGGCGCGAGTATCTTGATCAGGTTTTGTTTTGGAATGCACACGATTTAGAAAAGAAACTCGATGCCTTCAAAGACTACCGGTAGAAATCACATTGCCGAGATCTATTTCAGACGTCGATGGCAGCTTGAATTGTAATTCGCCACCTACAGGCCTGTATATCAATAAGAACGAAATGTTTGCCTGAATTTCATCAATCAGAAGTAATTTTTTCGATCAGTTCAGTTAATACCTGCGCTGCTTTGTCATTTTCAATTTGGCAAGTGCCCGCATTCGCATGTCCACCACCATTATAAACTAGGCAAAGCTCACCAACACTTGTTGTTGAGCTTTTATTCAGAATAGACTTCCCAATCGCAAAAGCAGTATTTTGCTTTTTAAAGCCCCATATTGCATGAATGGAAATATTACATTCAGGGAATAAAGCATAAATTGTAAAACGATTGGTTGGATATATCACTTCCTGGTCGCGCAAATCCAATACAACCAGGTTTTTATGAACGGTACTACAATTTAGTATCTGCCGCTTAGCCTGTTCTTCATATTTCTGGTACAAATCAACTCGCTCTTTGACATCTGGTAATTGAAGAATTTCCTCAACACTGATTTCTCGGCATTGATCAATCAGTTGCATCATTAGTTGATAGTTTGAAATCCTGAATTCACGGAATCGTCCTAATCCTGTACGCGCATCCATTAAGAAATTCATTAAATCCCAACCTTCAGGGCTCAGAATTTCTTCCATTGAGAAGTCAGCAGAATCTCCCTTGTCTACTGATTCCATCAGGATATCTGAGATACGAAAAAACTTCTCCTTGCCGCCATAATAGTCATAGACTACCCTGGCGGCAGATGGTGTATTGGGTTCGATAATATGATTGTCATTTATTTTCTTGTTGCGAATTGTTTCACTTAAATGATGGTCAAATGCTAGATGACAAGATGCAATATAAGGTAAGTTGGTTGTAATATCATTGGAGCCGATATCAACTTTTCCATCTTGCACATCTTTGGGATGAACAAATTTTATTTCTTCAATCATGTCCAACTCTTTGAGTAAAGCGGCACATACCAGACCATCGAAATCACTGCGGGTTATTAAACGAAATTTCTCAGTATTCATGTTCTATTACTCCCAAAAACGAACTAAATTATTATCATTATCTTACGGTAATTCTTTCATCATCTTGAGGTCCATCTTGTAATCACCCTAGGCTGGCAAAGCTATACAAGAATCATTGCAGTAGGAAATTAAACAACGAGGTCCAACATTAATACAATAGAGCCTCTTGCAAAACTCCAACAGGCCCAAGCGCGCAAGTGGTAGAAAAACGAATTAAGCTAAATTTTAATCCGAATAAGCTTGAATATAAGCGTTTTTGCAATTTAGCCGGTCATTTCATGAGATTTCGCCAAATT
>JAJFJK010000080.1 GCA_021774075.1 Nitrosomonas sp.
GATTTTTGAGCGGCCAGTAAATGCAAAATCATAAGTAATAATTGGGTATTGGCTAATGACTTCCAGGGTTAATTTTTTTAATTTCAGCAGCGGATGCTCGGGCGGTACCACAACGCAACGGTTCCATTGATAGCACGGTAACATAATCAGTTCATGAAAGTGTTCAATCGCCTCGGTTGCAATAGCAATATCGGCTTCCCCCGATGTGACTAATTCGGAGATTTGTGTCGGGCTGCCTTGCCGCAGAATGAGTTTGACTTTTGGGTAACGTAATGTGAATTGCTTGATGACCGATGGCAAAACATATCTTGCTTGCGTATGTGTCGTAGCTATTGTTAGCGTACCACCGGCCTCATTTGTGAATTCACGGGCAACTTTGGTTAAATTTTCAGCATCACGCAGCATTCTGTTGGCGATTTTGATAATTATTTGGCCGGGCGGCGTAACTTGAGTTACACGTTTGCCATTTCTTACTAAGATGGTTACTCCAAGCTCATCTTCAAGCAGTTGGATTTGTTTGCTTATGGCAGGTTGTGACGTGTGTAATTTCTTGGCCGCTTTGGATAAATTCAGGCTTTGGTTGGCGGTTTCGCATAGATAACGAAGTTGCTGTAATTTCATAAACACCTCTGATAATAACTTTTCATTATATAAATCTAACACAATATTATTTTGAATTATATAAAAGTGTTGCTAAAATGCGCCTTCAAAAAATAAGGTTAAATAGGAAAATAAATGGAATGGGGATATACCCTATCTGGTTTAGTGATTGGGTTTATCGTTGGAGTCACCGGTGTCGGTGGTGGCTCTCTGATGACACCGTTATTAATTATGGTGTTTAATGTCCCACCTGCAACAGCGGTTGGAACAGATCTGCTCTATGCGGCAATAACAAAAGCGGGTGGCGCATGGGTGCATGGCCGCCGCAAAACCGTACATTGGCAGTTGGTCGGGCGCTTGGCAATGGGCAGTGTACCCGCTGCAATGATTACCATCGTATGCTTGAATGCGTTGGGCGTTGAAAGTGAGATTTTTTCTGGGCTGATTCTGCGTACACTGGGTGTGGCATTGATTCTCACTGCATTGGCGCTGTTGTTTCGTCAACAACTGATTCGCATGGGACGATCACATTTTGGATTTTTGATAAAATGGCGGAATCGCCATATTTTAGCGGCTACCATAACGACAGGTGCCGTGTTAGGTGTATTGGTGACAATTACCTCGGTTGGTGCCGGTGCCTTAGGCATGGTGGTGTTGTTTATGTTGTATCCACGCCTGCCTGCGGTGACTTTGGTGGGTAGTGATATTGCCCATGCTGTACCACTTACCCTAATAGCCGGTTTGGGTCATGCTTATATGGGCACGGTTGATTATGTCCTGTTGGGGAGCTTATTGTTGGGTTCCCTGCCTGGAATATATTTGGGTAGCCATGTCGGCGGGCATATTCCCGATCGAATATTGAGACCGATTTTAGCAACGATTCTTATCGTGGTTGGCATTAAATTATTTTTATGACCAAAAAAACATGATAAAGGGCGCTTCTAAAAATTCAGAGTTTGTCCAAATGCAAGGCGCAGAAAAATTTTTACAGCGCAGCATATATTAGATATGACAGCAATAAATTTTTTCTGTAACACAGCAGTTGGGATGAAATCTGGATTTTTAGAAGTGCCCTAAAGAATTTCGGAATGTTAGCGGGTGATATACAATTGTTGAAACAAAGGATTGATTGATGAGTACAAATGTAGAAAATAAACCAAAACAAGTCGCATGGTTTAATGGTTGTGGTGGGCGTATTGGTATCGTGGTTGGCGAAACCGGTGAACATGCTTATATTGGCATGGCATTACGGCATGATGAAGATGATGATGTGGATCACATTATGAAATATGGCGCAAAATTTCCGTTGGATGCAGCGTTATCGCTGCCCGTTTCTAAAGAATATATCAAGTCTGAGTCTTGAGTAGCTGCTCCAAACTTTCAGGCTAACAGGAATTTAATTATGTATCGCTACGATGAATATGACCAACAGATTGTTGATGAACGTGTCGCGCAATATCGTGATCAGGTGCAACGGCGCTTAGCGAATGAATTAACAGAAAATGAATTTCTTCCATTGCGCTTACAAAATGGACTATATATGCAAGTGCATGGTTACATGCTGCGTATCGCCGTGCCCTATGGTTTGATCTCCGCAAAGCAAATGCGTATGTTTGCGCATATTGCACGTAAATATGATCGCGGCTATGGGCATTTTACGACACGTCAAAACATTCAGTTTAATTGGCTGCAATTGGAAGATACGCCCGATCTTCTGGCTGATCTGGCTTCGGTCGAGATGCACGCGATTCAAACATCTGGAAACTGTATTCGCAACATTACCTCAGATGAATATGCCGGTGTGGCGCAAGACGAAGTGGTTGATCCGCGTCCTTATGCCGAGATTTTACGCCAGTGGAGTACTTTTCATCCGGAATTTGCATTTTTGCCGCGTAAATTCAAAATTGCCATTAGTGGCGGCAAGGAAGACCGCGCAGCGATCACAGCGCATGATATTGGCCTTTCCGTTACCAAAAACACACAAGGTGAGATCGGTTTTCGTGTTTTGGTTGGCGGTGGATTAGGACGTACACCAATTATTGGCAGTGAGATTTGTGAATTTGTACCGTGGCAGCATATTTTGACTTATTCTGAATCAATTTTACGAATTTACAACCAATATGGGCGCCGTGATAATAAATATAAAGCGCGTATTAAAATATTAGTAAAAGCGCTGGGTATAGATGACTTTAGACGTCAGGTTGAGGAAGACTGGCTGGCTGCCAAAGATGGGCCGGGCACGATAACCGAAGAAGAATTAAATCGTGTGGCTAGTTTCTTCACTGATCCTGACTACGCAACATTGAACGATCACAACTCGGCCTTAAATGAGTTCAAAGCCGATAATCGATCATTCTCCAACTGGTTGCAGCGTAATGTAAAACCTCATCGTGTGCCGGGCTATGCTATTGTGGTTTTGTCATTAAAGAAGACGGGAATTGCGCCGGGCGATGCGACGGCAGAACAGATGGATCAGGCTGCGGATTTTGCGGAACGTTATAGCTTTGGCGAATTACGCATTACACATAAACAGAATTTGGTATTGGCTGACGTTAAGCAAGCAGATTTAATTCATTTGTGGAAAGAAGCCAGCGCCAGTGGATTAGCCACGCCGAATATCGGCTTGTTAACGGATATGATAAGTTGCCCGGGTGCTGAGTTTTGTACGTTGGCCAATGCACGCTCCATTCCATTGGCTGAATCAATTGCTGAACGTTTTGATAATTTGGATTTTCAGCATGATATTGGTGAAATTGAACTCAATATATCAGGCTGCATGAATGCCTGTGGGCAGAATCATATTGGAAATATCGGCATTACCGGTGTGGAAAAAAAGAATCATGATGAATGGTACCAAGTGTCAATTGGCGGCGCAAAAGGTAACAATAGCGCCATCGGTAAAATTATCGGCCCATCGTTTACGTTTAACCAGGTGCCGGAAGCCATAGATCGCTTGTTGCAGGTTTATGTGCGTGAACGTATCGAGGCGGAGCGTTTTATTGACACCGTACGTCGCATTGGACATGCCCCATTTAAAGAGTATGTTTATGCAACAGATTTTAAAGTGGAACAGGAAGCAGTTGCTGATAAGCATGTGGTGACACCGGCTAAATATATTGTTCCTTTTTATTCTCCAAGGTTCTAATAATGAAAATTATCAAGAATAAAACGATTGTTGAAGATGATTGGCATGTTTTGCGCCTAGATGAACAAGACACCGCGGAAAATATAACTGTCGCAACAGGCAAGATAATCGCCCCGCTCAGGGTATGGCAGGCACAACGTGACAGCCTGCAACAGCGTAGTGATTTGGGTGTCTGGCTTGGCAGTGCAGAGCGTCCGGAAGAATTGAAGGATGACTTGCAGAAGTTTGCTGTTATTGCAGTTGATTTCCCAAGATTTGCGGATGGCCGTGGTTATTCTATTGCCTACAATTTGCGTGTTCACTTGGGTTATACCGGTGAATTGCGTGCCATTGGTGATGTGTTGCGTGACCAGTTATTTTATATGCAACGCGTTGGTTTTGATGCCTTTGCACCACGCCCGGATCGGGATATCGAAGATGCGTTGAAGGGATTCGCAGATTTTTCTGACGTGTATCAAATATCTTATAATCAGAAGCTGCCATTATTTCGTCGCGTACAACGTAAAGGCCGTACAGCTACAGGTTAGGTAAATGAGTGAGTTGCAACAAAAAATAGAGCAAGTTATTACAATTCTGACAGAAGCCATGCATGATTATGCGCCGGTTACTTTTGCCAATAGTTTGGGTGCGGAAGATATGGTGCTAACCGATATCATTGATCGCTATAAGCTGGATATTGACATGTTTAGCCTGGATACAGGCCGTTTGCCCCAAGAAACCTATGACTTGATGCAAAAGGTGCGTGAACGCTATAAAAAGCCGTTGCGTATTTATTTTCCAAACGTTAAACAAATTGAAGAATATGTCGCTAAGAATGGCGTAAATGGATTCCGTGAGAGTGTCGAGCTACGCAAAAAATGCTGCCATGTGCGCAAAGTGGAGCCGCTACGTCGTGCATTGTTTGGTAAACGCGCCTGGGTAACCGGTATTCGGCATGAGCAGGCAACAACGCGCTTGAGTTTAAAGTTTTCAGTATATAATATGAGTAATCGTATGCAAAAGATTAATCCGTTACTTGAATGGTCCAATGACGAAATTTGGGAATATCTCAAGAAATATAAGGTTCCTTATAACAAGTTACATGATAGCTTTTATCCGAGTATAGGTTGTACGCCCTGCACACGTGCGGTTACACCCGGTGAAGATATCCGCTCTGGACGCTGGTGGTGGGAAAAACCTGATAGCAAGGAATGCGGATTACATACGGACAACGTTATTCCATTAAAATAGGCAGCATAAATCAATTTTGAGAGAGAACATGAGTAGTAATCATCGTTTTACCCATCTTGACGCATTGGAAAGTGAAGCCATTCATATTATGCGTGAAGTCGCAGCAGAATGTGCCAATCCGGTTTTGTTATTTTCCGGCGGCAAAGATTCAATTGTTATGTTGCGTCTGGCTGAAAAGGCATTTCGTCCGGGGCGCTTTCCGTTTCCATTAATGCATATTGATACAGAACATAATTTTCCAGAAGTTATTGCGTTTCGTGATCATCGTGCTGAGGAATTGGGAGAACGCCTGATTGTAGCCAGTATGGAAGATTCCATCAAAAAAGGCCGAGTTGTCTTACGTTCTGAAAACCAAAGCCGTAATGCATTTCAGTCGGTCACATTGTTAGATGCGATCGCCGAACATGGTTTTGACGCCTGTATGGGTGGCGCACGTCGTGATGAAGAAAAAGCGCGTGCCAAAGAACGAATTTTTTCATTTCGTGATGAATTTGGTCAATGGGATCCGAAAAATCAACGCCCGGAATTGTGGGATGTTTACAATGCCCGCACACATCCTGGAGAAAATATCAGGGTGTTCCCAATCAGTAACTGGACAGAGCTGGATGTCTGGGAATATATCTCACGGGAGAATCTGGAAGTGCCGGAAATTTATTTTGCGCATAGTCGGGAAGTCATCCGGCGTGATTCGGGTTTGTTACCTGTTTCCCATTTGGTACAGCCGCAGGCAGGTGAGCAAGCTGAGAAAATTACCGTACGTTTTCGTACCGTGGGGGATATGAGTTGTACTTGCCCGGTGGAATCTGATGCGGCCAATATTGACGATATTATCGCAGAAACGGCAATGACACGTATTACGGAACGGGGCGCAACACGCATGGATGATCAGACATCGGATGCTTCCATGGAACTGCGCAAGAAAGAAGGCTATTTCTAAGTTAACAATCAGTCTGTTAAAGACTATCTGTTTTATTTTTATAACAATTTATTTTAAAGTTCTTACGGTGATACGAATTTCCAAAAGGTTTCTAAATGTCGTTAATTGAAAAAATTTCATTGGATCAAACCGAGTTATTACGTTTTATAACTGCCGGTAGTGTAGACGATGGCAAAAGTACCTTAATCGGGCGTTTACTGCATGACTCAAAATCAATTTTTGAGGATCAGTTAAGCTCCATTACGAAAACAACACAAAAACGTGGCATGCAAGGTGTTGACTTATCCTTGCTGACCGATGGACTGCAAGCAGAGCGCGAACAAGGCATTACCATTGACGTTGCGTACCGCTATTTTGCTACGCCCAAACGCAAGTTTATTATTGCCGATACGCCGGGCCATGAGCAATATACGCGCAATATGGTGACGGGTGCTTCCACTGCCAATCTGGCGATTATTTTGATTGATGCGCGCAAAGGTGTGTTGACACAATCCAGACGCCATTCTTATTTGGCCAGTTTAGTGGGCATACCGCATATCATTGTGGCGGTTAACAAAATGGATTTGGTGGATTATTCCCAAAAGGTATTTGACGATATTTGCAAGGATTTTGCTGCTTTTGCAGACGGCTTGAACTTACACAATATTGAATATATTCCGATGTCTGCATTAGTCGGCGATATGGTAGTAGAGCGTGGTGATCAGCTTGATTGGTATCAAGGCACTACATTGATCGATTTATTGGAAAACATTGAAATCAAGCATGACGTCAATCACGATAATTTTCGATATCCGGTGCAATGGGTGTGTCGGCCACAAACCAAAGAACTGCACGATTTTCGTGGTTACATGGGACGCATTGAGTCGGGCTCCATTCGTGTTGGTGATGATGTCACGCTGTTGCCTTTGGGATTAACTTCACGTATTAAAGAAATTGTTATGTACGAGGGGTCAGTTGAAGAAGCCATTGCACCGCAATCCGTGACGCTGACGATTGAAGATCATCTGGATATTTCGCGTGGGGATCTTCTGGTGAAAACAGGCGACGCCCCTCAAGTAGCCCAAGCATTTAATGCCATGTTATGCTGGCTTGCTGAGCAGCCACTGGATCCCAGCCGCAAATATCTGATTAAACATACCACCCGGGTTGTTAAAGCGATTGTTAGTCAGATTAATTATCGTGTGGATGTGAATACCATGAACCATGAAAGGGTTGATACCCTTAAAATGAATGATATTGCCCATGTTGCCGTAAAAGTGCAGCAACCGCTGGTATGTGATGACTACGCACAGAATCGCGCGACAGGGTGTTTTATTATGATTGATGAAAGCAGTAATAATACTGTGGCAGCAGGGATGATATCCTTTTCTGAGGAGGTGTAATTAGCTTAGACGCTGCTTTATGCGTGTAATATACTGTTAAAGTTAAAGTTACTTTTAATTTTATCCCGCTCATTTTACTTTGACATATAAGTTCTTAAAATGTGTGGAAAAGATTCTGTCGCATTTTGGCGAATTGATCCTATGAATAAGAATGCTAATGAGTCATCATCAGATGATGCGGATTTATTAATCGATTTATCTGTTCTGGTTGATGCTTTGGGCGGAGATACTGCGCAGGTACATAAATATGTACTATTATTCCTGGAATCGACCAAAGAGGGCTTGGCTGAAATTGATGTGGCGCTTAATCTGTCTGACATAGAATCGATTGCTGTCGTTGGTCATCGAATTAAATCAGCTGCGTTGACTGTTGGTGCGTTACGTTTTGCAGACTTGTGTCTAACGTTAGAGCAGCTCAGGAAAAGTAAAGATATTGAAAAAGCAAAAAAAATAATTGCAAGCATGCATTTGATGCTGGCGTCAATTGAAGAACAAATCGAGGCAAGCCCAAGATGAGTCATGCGAAGAAACTGCGCATACTAATGTTGGACGATGATAAATTCACGCTTGAATTTGTCACGGACTTACTCATTCAGTTGGGTATCAGTGAGGTGCTCGTTGCGCAAGATGGTAAAGCCGGTTTATCGGTGTTAGCGGCTCAGACCAAAAATGTTGATCTTTTGATTTGTGACATTGAAATGCCTGGGATGGATGGCATTGCGTTTTTACGTAATATTGCTAATCAGGGTTACACCGGTAAAATCGTTTTGTTTTCCGGCATTGATGAAGATCTGATGAAGGCCGCTGAACGTTTAGCAAAAGCACGCGGACTTAATGTTATTGATACTTTGAAGAAGCCAATAACAGTAGGCGCTTTGGCCGGTGTTCTTATGCAGCTTTCCAAACCTTTCCAGAAAAAAATAGGAAATGACCGGAATGAGTTGATCATTGAAGCTGAAGATATTAGGCAGGCGCTGGATTCGAATCAAATAGTGATATTTTATCAACCGAAAGTGTCTCTTTCGGATAATCACGTAACAGGTGTCGAATGTTTTGCGCGTTGGTATCATGCTGAATATGGGCTTGTTTATCCAGGAGATTTTATTTCTATTGTCGAGCAAAATGACTTAATTAATGATTTTACATTGTATATTTTACGTAATGCTGTCAAGCAATTGGCTGCATGGCAAAGACTGGGCCTGGACTTAAAAATCGCTATTAATATTTCTATCGATAATCTTAATCGTTGTGATTTGCCGGAGATTTTTGAAGAAATTGTCTTGCAAGAAAGCGGCGTATCCACTGAAAGTATTATATTGGAAACTACTGGAAGTAAATTAATCAAAGACTTTGCATTGAGTTTGGATATTTTGACGCGCTTGAGATTGAAAGGCTTTGGACTATCAATTGGTAACTTTGGTACAGGTTATGCCAGCTTAGAAAAACTTAAGGATTTACCTTTTACTGAACTAAAAATTGATAAGGTTTTTACAAATAGTGCTGTGGATGAACCGTCAGCACGTGCAATTGTAGAATTAAGCACCCGCCTTGGGAAAATATTTAATTTGAATTTGGTGGCGCAAGGTATTGAAAAGGAAGCTGACAAAGACTTGATTGCCGAGCTGGGGTGTAAAGAAGCACAAGGCTATTACATTGCCAAACCAATGCCGGGAGAACATTTTGTCAAATGGATGCGACAATATGAAGAAACTTCTAAACAGAATTATTTAGCAAACACTTAAAAGAAATAAATTGTCTATTACCCTATTAGTCAGGCAATTGCATTTATAATTATAAAACACTAATTGGCTATGACAAATTTGGATTCAACGTCTTACACACAGCAAAAAACCACCCAAGCACCGCTCAATTTAAAATACGGATTGTCCATCGCAGACCTATATTGCCGAGAAGGTTTGCTTAAACTGGATCATGCATTTCTGGATTATCTAAGCAAAAGCGATGGTGAATTATTTAATAAATTGGATTACGCGCGTGCGCACCCAGATGAGCTGCCGGCCAAAGATGAATCTGCTTTATTAATTGAAATAGCACCATGGTTAGAAGATTTTCTTGCCAGTCTGTTTGATATAGAAGCTGAAGTAAAAGCCTTGGCGCACAAGCACCATGAGCTGGCGCCACTGTATTTCTGCAAACGGCAATTTGTACAACGTCGCGCAAAAGGAAAAGTCAGTGCGACGGAATTGGAAGAAATCGATGGCCTGGCATTAGAACAAAAGCTGACGGTTGAGTTTGGCGAGCCTTTTACTGAATTAGTGTTCGCAACCCAGGTTACGCAGTGGATGGAAAGTGAAGCAGAGCATGAAGACCACCTTAAAATGGCGCTGCATTATGCCGCGTGGGCTTTGCGAACACCTGCAGGGCAACAGCATACACAACAGGGCATTTTATTTAAATCACCTGCCAAATTGAATTTCCAACAGTTGCTGTCCTTGGATATCGATGAATCGGCGGGTTATCCCGTTCACCGATTGGGGCATTTGCGTGAACGGAACGGTTTTGCTTTAACCGATGAAGGCACAGACCTGATGGGTGCACTGGACGAGGCAAATTACTGCATCTGGTGTCATGAGCAAGGTAAAGATTCTTGCGCCAAAGGATTAATACAAAAACCAAAATCTTCCGAAGAATTACCCACATTCAAGAAAAGTGAATTAGGTGCATTGCTGGCAGGTTGCCCATTGGAAGAGCGCATTTCCGAGTTTCACAAACTTAAAACTCAAGGTGTTGCCGTCGGTAGTTTGGCGATGATTACGTTGGATAACCCAATGTGTGCGGGTACCGGCCATCGTATTTGTAATGACTGTATGAAATCCTGTATTTATCAAAAGCAGCAGCCTGTTGACATCCCGCAGGCTGAGACAAGAACATTGAAAGATGTTTTGGCACTGCCTTGGGGTTATGAAATCTACAGTTTATTGACGCGTTGGAATCCGTTAAATCTACATCGACCCGTACCGAAAGCGCCATCAGGACGCAAGGTCTTGGTTGTGGGCATGGGGCCGGCAGGTTATACCTTGGCGCATCACTTGATGAATGAAGGTCATGCAGTGGTAGGCATTGATGGGTTGAAAATTGAGCCTTTGCCAGAAGGGGTTTCAGGTGTTAATCAAAAAGGTGAGCGAACACCATTCAATGCGATTCAATATGCCAGCGAATTGGAAGAAGACTTAAATGCACGTATGCCAGCTGGATTTGGTGGTGTTGCGGAATACGGGATTACCGTACGCTGGAATAAAAACTTCCTTAAATTGATTCGTTTATTACTCGAACGTAGAGAAGAATTTGCTTTGTTTGGTGGCGTGCGTTTTGGCGGTACGTTAACGACAGACGATGCGTTTGCCATGGGCTTTGATCATATTGCGTTGGCTGCCGGTGCAGGGCGTCCAACGGTACTTCATTTGCCAAATGGACTGGCACGTGGCGTACGTGCGGCAGCTGATTTCTTGATGGGATTACAACTGACTGGCGCGGCGCAAAGTGATTCGATTGCGAATATGCAGTTGCGTTTACCCGTGGTTGTGATTGGTGGCGGCTTAACGGCTATTGACACCGCTACTGAAGCATTAGCCTATTATCCGGTACAAGTTGAAAAGTTTTTGCAACGTTATGAGATTCTGTCGGCTGTGCAGGGCGAAGCGGCTATTCGTGATGCATGGGATAGCGAGGAAAAAGAAATTGCTGATGAATTCATTAACCATGCACGCGCTATTCGTGCGGAACGCAATGCTGCAGAACAAGAAAGTCGTACGTCGCATATCCTGGCCTTATTGCAATCCTGGGGTGGCGCGACCATGGCTTATCGTAAACGTATGGTTGATAGTCCTTCCTATACATTGAATCATGAGGAAGTTGAGAAAGCGTTGGAAGAAGGCATCTGGTTCGCTGAGGGATTAAACCCGGTACGTGTCAATATTGATCAATGGGAACATATACAATCTGTTCAGTTTACAATACAAAAAATTGATGAAGCAGGACAATGGCAAAAAACAGGTGAAGTGGAATTACCTGCACGTGCGCTGCTGGTTGCTGCGGGGACACAACCAAACACTGTCTTGGCACGTGAAGACGAAGAAATTTATAAGCTAAATGGCCGTTATTTTGCAGCTTGTGATGAAGAAGGTCATTTGGTTGAGCCAACATACGGCAATCCTAAACCGGATACACCGATGGTACTATTGAGTCGTTATAAAGATAACCAAGACGGACGCTTTATCAGTTTCTTTGGCGACTTACACCCATCTTATTCTGGTAATGTGGTGAAAGCCATGTCTAGCGCCAAACAAGGTTATCCGGTGGTTAATCGGGTGCTTGGACATATTACCCCTGCATCTGACCAGTCGACACTGCAATTCTTCTCAGGGCTGAATAACCAGTTGCGCGCAACGGTTCATAAGGTAGAAAGACTGACGCCAAATATCATAGAAGTGGTTGTGCACGCGCCTTTGGCTGCTGAGCATTTTCAACCCGGACAATTTTATCGTTTCCAGAATTATGCTGCACTGGCAACCGTAGCGGAAGATACCCGATTAGCGATGGAAGGCATCGCATTAACAGGTGCATCAGTCGATATTTCACGTGGTTTGGTTTCATTGATAGCGTTGGAAATGGGTGGGTCTGCAGACTTATGCGTCACGCTTAAACCCGGTGAACCCGTTGTGTTGATGGGGCCAACTGGCACGCCAACCGAGATTGAATCTAACGAAACCGTCGTATTAGTTGGTGGTGGTTTGGGTAACGCCGTATTGTTTTCTATTGGCGCAGCAACGCGTGCTGCGGGCTCAAAAGTTTTATA
>JAJFJK010000009.1 GCA_021774075.1 Nitrosomonas sp.
GTCGATGAAATATCAACTCTTCAAAACCAGTCAGTTTATACGAGGCTGGATCAATTACTTTGGTATTGCCAACTGCTACCAGCTTTGTGTCGATCTGGATCATTGGATTCGACGCAGGGTGAGAATGGCGTATTGGCGTCACATTGACGACAATTATGTCAATAAAAACAATGTTAAATTAGGGCTATTAGTTCGTTTGTCGCAGGTTCGAATTCCGGTCAGGGAGCTAAAGAAGATTGAAACTAGGTCTCACATTGATGCCGGTGGAATCCATCGCCCATAAACCTTAATAATCATTCCCCAATCCTTATGCCCCATCTGTTGCGCTACCCAAAGGGGTTTGTCACCTCTTGAAAGCAACATGGAAGCGAAGGTATGGCGAGTCTTGTATGGATTGCGGTATTTGATTCCTGCTCTTTTCAATGCTGGTGTCCAGACAATCTTGCGAATGGCTTGATCGTTGTTCCAGGGTTGATTTGTGCGTGAATCATGGAAAACAGTATCGTTCTGCTTGCCAGTGAATGTTTTTTGACTAAGCAAGGCTTCTCTGGCTTGGGGTTGAAGTGTTACCTCACGTTTTCCTGCTTTTGTTTTGGTGTCTTTCAGTTGACCACCACGAACTTTAGCTATTCGAACATAGATACAGTTTTTGTTAAAATCGACATCCTGCCAGCGCAGGGCGATGAGTTCAGACGTGCGCAATCCTGACCAGAAGGCGAACTGAATCAGGTTTTTTTCTTGCCCTTCTAATTCTTGCAGGATTTTAGCCATTTCATCCGAATTAAAAGGTTCAGGTTCTCTTGTGCTGATTGGAAGATTTTTTACTCGATAAAGTGGGTTTTTGTCGATGATTTCATCATGGTACATTTCATCATACATCTGACGAAGTGGCACGAGTATGTTACTTTTTCGCTTGTTGGAGCAAGGCAGTTCGGCGAGAAATTCCTTGACTTTGATTGCGGTCAATTCGGAAATGGCCAATTCGCCAAGAACTGGAATTAGGTGGTAATAAATACTGCTGGTGTAGTCACGTATTGTGCTGAGTTGGCATCTGGATTGTGCGCGTTGCAGCCAGTTTTTTAAACCTTCGCCGATGGTGTAGTGATCAGGGCGAGTTTTACGGAATTCGTGGGCTTTCTTGCTGTGTGGAAAGTGTTCGATATAGTCAAAGGTGCCATTACTGATTTCGTACAGAATGGATTGCCGTTTAAGAACTATCGCTTTTTGTGCTGTCTTGGTTGGCGGTATAGGAATAGATTCACGACATCGCACACCTTGGTAAGTGAATGCGATTTGCATACTATTGCCACGAACTGTTATGCCCCTTTGCCTTCTATCCATGCGTATACAGCTTTAAGTTTTATAAAGATTCTTTTGTTCGGTGCCCTGAACACGTGAATCCTCTCTCTCCAATGACCTTTTTTTATATATTGCCGAATGGCTTCTTCAGTTAGTCCAGTAAGTTCGGAACATTTTTTAATTGTTACCAGTAATTGTTCGGAGTGATTCATTTCTTCTTCTCCTTATCAATTTCGGCAACATGACGATTGACTTCTTCCTTGTTGGCTATCAAACCTTTTTCAGGTACTTTTCGTTTGCCCATCACAACAGCCCAGAAGCTACCTAGTTTTTCCGTGATGGCATAACCAACACTCTTCTTTTTACCTAGCTCGGTAATTTCTGGGCATACATCTTTAAACTCAATACCTAATGCTTTTTCGTATCGACGATAAGTTGAGGGTGTATGAAGTAGTTTGAGGACGCGCCAACCAAATACATTACCAAGAATCAAAGCACCAAGCGCACTTTCCAATGTGGTCCCGATACCACTAAAATCCTTAATGCTGTGCAAGATAATTTTTTCATGTTCTTCTTTTAGGTCAAGAAGCTTTATGTTGTAGTCTGTCATAGTCAGTAGTGCTTATTAAAGTAAGTAGTAACTATAATAATACACTACTGTTTTTCATAGTCAATAGGTTCGTTGGTCGAGTAGTTTAACTTTTGAATAAAATTCTTCTTTGGTGAATTGTCTTAAATCGTCATGAAACTTAATGACTATCTCGATCTGGTCATTCATGGTCAGTACACCGCAGATATGGCCGATCTTCGTAATGTCGTAATTTTTACCAGAAGCTTTTACGTCTTTTTTTAAGACGGTAAGTTGGTAGATTAAAGAAACTGCTTCTTCAAGATTAAATTCATTCATTGTGTTATTTTTTATTAAATTTTCAGTGCATAGTGTTGTGTTCATGAGCTGACTCCTGATGATAAATTGGGTTTGGTACAGTTATTGATACAGGTCCAAGGGAAACAGCTCCGGCATGACATGACGTGCGCTCGGCTTGCGCCTCGCTCCGTAATGTCACATCCTCGCTGTCTTGAATTAGAACCATCCAATAATGTTTACGTGTTCCGTAATTCATTTTTTGCCAGACGATGCCAGCAACCCGAAGTGGTGCCATATCACCATAACGCCCCCTCTGTGCTGAAACAATTTCTCCAGTTCCAAAGTTGAGTTGTTTACTTTCTTCATAATATGGCTTGATAGTATGGGAGCGGCGCGGTGTTTCAGGGCCACCCATGGCTAACATGTAAGCGGCCCAATCACTAGCAGTGGCAGATTGACGAATGGCTTCAAGTTCTTTGTCGTCGGTTCTGTCTAGTTTTCTTAGTTGTCGCCAGACGGTAACGCTAGGGCCGCCAATTTGTTGAAACTGGCGAATACCCCAGAGATTAGCCCAGGCCGCGATACGTTCGGCGGCTTTCTGTGAATCATTGCCATATAGATCTTGTTCAAGTGCATGACCGTCGATATTTTTGGCGATGTATTTGGCAATGTATCCTGCTGCTGAGCCTTTTTCCGGGTCAATGGCTTTTGCCTTGAATCGGTGAGTTTGTGCGCCAGGTTCGTCGCCACTATCCATCAAGGCATAATGTCGCATGACGTCACGTACGATTTCACGATGTTGTTCTGGCATGAAAAGTAGTAAGTGCCAATGTGGGGTTCCATCGTGATGTGGTTCAACCACGCGGAAGCCATAGGGCTGTATACCTTGCCGGTGGAGTTCAGCGCGAACCAAAGCCCATTGGTGTGTCAGATATTCATGGGCTTGTAGTGTTGTGGTGCCATCAAAGCGCGTGTTGGCTTTGCCATTGTGTAAACAGGCATGCATACGGGAAGGTGTGGTGATGGTGTAGAACTCTCCAACATGACCCAGATGATCTGCCACCATTTCAAAACCCCTGATGCGTACCATCAATTCAGCACGACGAATGGCAGGATTAGATACTGAACGATCAGCTAGGTTTTGCAGGGAAAAAGACTCGCCGTTTTCGTTGCAAATAAAAGTTGATGATAGATAGTGGCGGTTATTTTCCTTTTGTATACGCTTTATATTGACTGTGTAATCGCTGACATAGCTTGCGCGGTAGCGGCTGACCATATCGATATTTCTGGCAACGGTTTCAAGGGTACGCAAGCGCAATGCATGAATTTTACGAAGCCACCAGCGATGGCAGCACATACGGTTGAAGGCTGGCTCTAAGTCGTCATCTTTTATGGTCGGTGGCTTGACTCGATAGTGGTAAACAATTCTGAGACAGGCTTGATAAGCTTCTGAAGTAGTTTTTTCTCGATGTCGCGCGAAATTACATTTTTCAGCGAAACGTTTGGCCGCGCTGAGTAATTCTTCTGCATCGGCGCATAGATTGAGGTCTTCAATACGCAGTTGTTCATGGATATCTTGAAGTTGATGGTTTGCAAGCTCGAAATCGGAGCGTTCGGCGGTTTTGAGATAATGAGATGCTAAATCTCCCGCGATAGGGGAGAGGTCGCTAAAAATATGCCGCCTTAATCGTCGACAATCTTCGGTGCCAAAATCAGAAGTGAGTTCGTCAGCCTGGACGACTTGTGTCAAATTTGTGTCAAATTTGTGCCACAACTGAGGCCTATGGAGACCATTCGAGACTAATTGGTTATTTGGTAAGAGACAACTAAGACCCTGTTTTATATGGGCCTTAGTTGGTCTTGAGCGGTCTAGGTTAGACCGGTTTTTGGTGGAGACGGCGGGAATCGAACCCGCGTCCGCAAGCCCTCTACAGACAGTTCTACATACTTAGCCATGTTCTTTAATTTAACCTTAACAACCGCTAAC
>JAJFJK010000081.1 GCA_021774075.1 Nitrosomonas sp.
TCCCTGGCTTTTGTCGCTACAGCTCAAGGGCAAGCCCTGGATTTGAGTACAGGGCAAGTCAACATCACAGACAAAGATGAAATTACTTTAGAGCATTTGTTTTTTGATGAAAATTTTTATAATGCAACCATTCAATTAAACCTGGACGGCACGTATCAAGTCAATCATGCTGAAACATTATCCTTAACACCCACAGCTGTTTATCAGGTTACTTTTACCAGTACCTGGAGCCAACAAACGCATCCCTATGAATATCCTGTTGGTACATCACATTTTTCTGGATTAATTGGCGCAACACATAATGCCCTGGTTAATTTCTGGCAATTGGGAGAGATTGCTACAAATGGCATTGAAAGCATGGCTGAAACAGGAGGTAAATCACTGCTTATCTCGGAAATTAATACTCAAATTGATATCGGCAATGCCCAGCACTTAATAACTGGAGGCGGCATCGGCAGTTCTCCTGGAGAAGTGATATTAACGTTCGAAATCAGTCAACAACACCCATTTGTCACCTTGGTTTCCATGATTGCACCCAGCCCCGACTGGTTTGCTGGTGTTTCCGGATTGTCGTTGATTGCCAATGGGCAGTGGTTAGAACAGTTGGTGGTGCCGTTATTTGCTTATGATGCCGGTACAGATAGTGGCGCAAGCTACACATCACCGAACAGTGATACCCAACCAAAAGCTAGTATTCAAAGAATCGAAACGCTCCCCTTTCTAGTTGATAGTGAGGTTCCTAGTATCGGAACATATACATTTGAACGAATAGAATAGGCAACAGAAGAGCCAACAGAGTAAGAGCACATATAAAGCAGGTCGCGATCGGGCTGCGAGTACAATGGGGCTATGTTTAGGCATAACGAATTCTGTTGTCTGGCCTTTGTTTGGTTTAGTACCCCGCTTAAGCAAACACAGAGCACACAGAGTTCACGCAGATCACAGAGATTTACCGTGAGAAGACTGAGATTAATTTATTAATGGGATAATCAAGAAATTTTATGATGGATTCATAAACCCCTTGGTTTGTGTGTAAAATAAATTGATTGTCTGATCTATACAAAAAATCAATGTTACATGCGTATGGCAGTATTTGGATAATACGATATACTGCTTATATTCATAAATACTGATGGAATAATCCTATGAAAATTCATGAGTATCAGGCGAAAGCGATCTTGCGGCAATTTGGTGTTGCTACACCGCAAGGGGTTCCTTGTTTCAGTGTTGAAGAAGCGGTTGTTGCTGCCTGTGATTTGGGCGGGGATGTGTGGGTAGTCAAGGCACAGATTTATGCTGGTGGGCGTGGGAAAGGTGGGGGTGTGAAAGTTGCCCGCTCTCTGGATGAAGTGCGACAATATGCAAATGAAATTCTCAATATGAAGTTGGTTACACACCAAACCGGGCCAGAAGGACAGATTGTTCATCGACTGTTTGTGGAGCAAGGCGTTGCGATTGCCAAAGAGTTTTATGTGGGTATGGTGGTGGACCGAAGTAGTCAACGTGTATGCCTGATGGCAAGTTCAGAAGGTGGCATGGAAATTGAACAAGTTGCTGCCGATACGCCCGAGAAGATTCATAAGGTTTTTATTGATCCTATAGTAGGTCTCACCGACCAGCAGTCCAGAGAAATTGCAACTAAAATTGGCATATCCGAGCAGGGGATAAAAGAGGCTATTCCCTTATTGCAAGGCTTTTATCAGGCTTTTGATCAAACTGATGCGTCATTGTCTGAGATTAATCCTTTAACATTGACCACTGATAATCAGGTCATCGCACTGGATGCCAAAATGAATTTTGATGACAATGCGTTATTCCGTCATCCTGATATTGTGGCATTACGGGATCTGGATGAAGAAGATCCGGTCGAAATTGAAGCGTCAGAACATGATTTATCTTATATTCCTTTAGATGGCAATATCGGCTGTCTGGTTAACGGCGCGGGTTTAGCCATGGCGACGATGGATATCATCAAATTATATGGTGGTAATCCTGCTAATTTCCTGGATGTGGGTGGTGGTGCCACTGCGGAAAAAGTCACCGAAGCGTTTAAGTTGATGCTGCGTAATCCTAAGTTGCAAGCCATTTTAGTCAATATTTTTGGCGGCATTATGAAATGTGATGTGATTGCTGAAGGTATCGTAATGGCGGCACGCGAAGTGCAGCTAACAGTGCCATTAATTGTTCGCCTGGAAGGCACTAACGTCAAGTTGGGCAAGCAAATCCTTGAAGAATCCGGTTTAACGATTATCTCTGCAGATAATATGGCGGATGCTGCACAAAAAGCAGTAACTGCAGCCGCTGCTGAATCCTAAAATAAACTACTTAAGGGCGCTTCTAAAAATTCGGAGTTCGCCCAAATGCGAGACGCAGAAAAAATTTTACAACGCAGTAACTGTTTGATATGACAGTAATAAATTATTCTGTAACACAACAGTTGGGATGAAATCTGGATTTTTAGAAGTGCTCTAAACACTACATCATTTTGTTGTTACCACCACCATCATCAACAATTGAAGGAGTTGTATTTCATGTCTATCCTCATCAATCGAAACAGTCGTGTCATGACGCAAGGTATTACTGGTAAAACAGGGCAGTTTCATACCCGGTTATGTCGTGATTATGCGAATGGTAAGAATTGTTTTGTGGCAGGTGTTAACCCGCGCAAACCTGGTGAGAACTTTGAGGGCATTCCAATTTACGCCACCGTCAAAGAAGCCAAACAGGCGACAGGCGCGAATGTTTCAGTTATTTATGTGCCACCGCCATTTGCTGCGGCCGCCATTGATGAAGCTGTAGAAGCTGAACTTGATCTGGTGATTTGTATTACCGAAGGGATACCTGTGCGTGACATGATCCGTACGCGTTATAAAATGAAGGATAGCAAAACAGTTTTGATTGGCCCCAATTGTCCCGGCATTATTACGCCGGATGAAATAAAAATTGGTATTATGCCGGGCTACATTCATAAAAAAGGGCACATAGGCGTGGTATCACGCTCCGGCACATTAACCTATGAGGCTGTGGCGCAGCTCATGGAAATGGGGTTAGGGCAATCAACATGTATTGGCATTGGTGGCGACCCTGTGAATGGTTTGAAACATCTGGATGTCATGCAACGATTTAATGAAGATGATGAAACAGATGCGGTATTGATGGTAGGTGAGATTGGTGGCACGGATGAGGAAGAATGTGCCTGTTGGATTAAAGAACATATGCAAAAACCAGTGGTTGGTTTCATTGCTGGCGTGACCGCGCCACCCGGTAAACGTATGGGCCATGCCGGGGCTATTATTTCAGGCGGCAAGGGAACGGCACAGGAAAAATTAGCGGTGATGGATGCATGTGGTATTAAAGTGACCAATAATCCTGCTGAGATGGGTAAACTGTTGAAGTCAGTTTTATAAGTTTTGAGCAAAGAGGTTGATATGCGTTTTAAATTATTTCTTTTCGTGATTTTTGTAGCTTCAGTGCTTGCAAGTTGCGCTGTGTTTGAACCTGTACAACGCCCCCCTGAAAATATTGAACGACCAGCCGGTCCACTGCCGCCAAGTACTCGACCTACTTATAATCTTTCCGGCTATCCGCCAGCGACAAAGGAAGGTTATATCGATGGCTGTGAGATGGCCAAGCAATCAGAATTTGGTTTTAAAGATAAAGAACGTTACGAGACAGACGGCCAATACCGCATGGGTTGGGATGATGGGTTTGATTTGTGTCGTGGAAAAAAATAACACCCAAGCATGTAGCACCTTAAGACATGCAAGCGCTATTTGTGCCTTTATCCTTGTTGTTATCTCAACAACGGCATTCTCAAGTGAGCTACCACTATCGCTGCCACAGGTCGTTCAAGAAAAATTAAAGCTGGTAGGTGTTGCGGAATCCGCAGTAGGCGTTTATGTCAGTGAAGTTGGCAGCATGCCGATTGTATCGGTTAATGCTGATGTCGCCATGAATCCGGCATCCGTCATGAAAATGATTACCACTTATGCGGGCCTGGAAATACTGGGGCCTGCGTATAGCTGGCAAACGGTATTGTATGCCAACGGTCAGATAACTAATGGTGTATTACAAGGTGATTTGGTCATCAAGGGTTATGGCGACCCTAAACTGGATCTGGAAAATTTCTGGCTCCTGATTCACCGATTACGCCAGACAGGATTGCGGGAAATAACAGGTGATTTAATTCTCGATCATACGCATTATGATATTCCCAACGATGATCCGGGTGCTTTTGATGGGCAGCCTTATCGTACATACAATATTCTTCCAGAAGCTTTGCTGATTAACTACCGTTCATCAGCAATCGTACTTTCACCGCAATTAGAAGACAATACAGTGCGGGCAATAGCAGACCCACTCCCTGATTCCTTGTTATTGCTGAATAATCTTAAGCTTACACGGCATGCTTGTGGTGATTGGCGTAATTCACTTAACGTAGAAATTCATGCTGGGGGCGATCACAGTAAGAACATGCTGGTTATTTTGAATGGCAGCTATTCCGCACAATGTGGCAAACAAGCTTATATGCTTGGATTGCACGACAGTGCGTCTTATACCCGGGATTTATTCAAGCGGTTGTGGATGCAGCAAGGTGGATTATTTCATGGTGATGTCGTCACAGCACAAGCACCCGATGGTCTGCCTTTATTAAAAGTATATCAATCACCGCCACTGACTGAGATCATACGTGGGATCAATAAATTCAGTAACAATATTGCCGCTCGACAATTGTATTTAACATTAGGCACAGCTGGTGATAGACAAAGTGAACGATCTCCAGCGACATTAGCCAAGTCTGAAATGGCCATTAAACAATGGCTTGCCACCAAGCAAATGAATTTTCCAGAGCTTGTTATTGAAAACGGTTCTGGATTATCGCGTAGAGGGCAGATCAGTGCCAAGCATATGGGGCAATTATTGCAAGCGGCATTTCAAAGCCCGGTGATGCCCGAATTCGTTTCATCGTTGCCGATTGCTGCGGTTGATGGAACGTTAAGAAAACGTTTTACAGGTTCATCAGTGAGTGGCATGGCACATATGAAAACAGGCACCTTAAATAATGTAAGAGCGTTGGCAGGTTATATGTTGGATAAATCCGGGCGTCGTATGGTTGTCGTGATTTTTGTTAATCATGCCAGATCTACGCAAGCCCGTAGCGCAATGGATACGTTGTTGCATTGGGTCTACGATAGATAAAGGGCACTTCTAAAAATTTAGTACTCCTTCAACTTGATATTTTAGGGTACAGTTAGCTGTTCAATGTTACTGGCAAGGCGGGTCTTGCAGGCAATGGTCATTCCCTTGTCAAGAGACCTAACACCGCCAGTGACGCTGAAAAGATAACCCGAAGGGCGCTCACAAGATGTCCCGTCACTGCGTTGCAGCACTTGCCAAGGGCAATACCCATTGTCTGCGTGCTGCGCCTTGTGACGAAACATCTTGTGAGCGCTGTACCCTAAAATATCAAGTTGAAGGAGTACTAGATTTCATCCCAACTGCTGTGTCACAGAAAAGATTCATTGCTGTCATATCAAACAGTTGCTGCGCTGCCAAATTTTTTCTGCGCTTTGCATTTGGGCGAACTCTGAATTTTTAGAAGCGCCCTAATCTGTTTTTCTACCGATGTTTGTTGATATTGACCCTTTGCGCAATTCGGCGTAGAGTTTCCAGTCTGATAACAACTAACATACAGTTATCAGGTTTGGTTTTCATAAAAATGAACAGGAGGACATGATGGATGAATATCGCTCCCTTCCCGTACAGCATCTAACCGGTGCCGTTGAAATTGCTCAACCTGCGCCACCTAACCATGTCTCAATGGATTCGGCTGCAATTGAAGTGATGACTGATTTGAGATGTACAACTGCTGCGGTTATCCACCCTGATGCAACAATGGAAATTGCAAATGTTTATATGCAGATGCGCGGTATGCGTTCTTTATTTGTAATGAATAAGGATCAATCTTTGTGTGGCATGATTACTGCAACAGATATCCTTGGTGAAAAGCCATTACGTTTTATTGATGAGCGACGCATTAAATATAGTGAGATTTTGGTGCAAGATATTATGACGCACCTTGATAAACTGGAAGCCATTCCAATAAAAGAAGTTGAAAAAGGAAGAGTGGGGAATATCGTCACCAGTTTGCGTGAAAGTGGGCGACAGCATACATTGGTTATCGAACATTTTTCTAATGCAGCATCAAAAATATGTGGCATTTTTTCATTGACGCAAATTGAAAAACAGCTAAATATAAAAATTATGCCAACCAATGTGGCAAAAAGTTTTGCCGAAATCGAAACAACATTAATTACAAGTTAAATGGTTGAAATGTCGCTGTCCGGCAATTGAATGTGCAAAAACTTTCAGTGTGTCGGATAGCTATTTAATCTATTTTGCTATCCAAGCCGGTTTCCGCAATTTCTGCGGCGCGTAATAAGGCTTTCGCTTTATTTTGTGTTTCCACCCATTCATTTTGTGGCACTGAATCGGCAACAATCCCTGCACCTGCCTGCACATGTAACTTCCCATCCTTAATGACACCAGTGCGGATTGCTATGGCCAAATCCATGTCCCCGTTAAATCCTAAATAGCCAACCGCCCCGGCATAGATGCCGCGTTTTGATACTTCCAGTTCATCAATGATTTCCATTGCGCGTACTTTTGGAGCGCCACTGACTGTACCCGCTGGAAAGGTCGCACGCAGCACATCAATTGCCGTGAGATTGGGTTTTAATTTGCCATCAACATTAGAGACGATGTGCATGACATGAGAATAGTTTTCAATTTGCATATTCTCCGTCACATTAACAGTGCCTGTTTGTGCCACACGTCCGAGATCATTGCGCCCTAAATCCATTAACATGACATGCTCAGCGCGCTCTTTTGGGTCTGCCAACAGATCAGCAGCTAATTCAGCATCCTGTTGCGCATTTTTGCCGCGTGGACGTGTGCCCGCAATAGGGCGAACTGTGACCATATCTTCTTCAAGTCGAACCAGAATTTCCGGCGAAGCACCAACCACATAAAAATCATCAAAGTGATAAAAGAACATGTAAGGCGAGGGATTTAAGCTGCGTAATGCGCGATATAAGGCGAGTGGCGATGCGCTAAATGGTTTTATGGTGCGTTGTGATAGCACCACTTGCATAATGTCGCCATCATAAATATAGCGTTTGGCGCGTTCTACAGCCGCCTTGAAATCATTTTCTGAGAACTCGGAAATTGTTTCTTCTGTATTTACTGATTGTTCAACCGGTATTTCCACCGGTTGGCGTAGTTTTTCCAACAATTCCTTTAAACGATTTCTGCCGCGCTGATGGGCGTTTTCTATTGCCGGGTCGACATACACGATGAGATGTAGTTTTCCAGATAAATTATCAACAACAACCAATTCTTCCGACAACAGTAGCAACACATCCGGTGTGCCCATAACATCCGGGCATGCATTACCTGCCAACCGATGCTCTATATAACGCACGGTGTCATAGGAAAAATAGCCCGCTAATCCGCCACAAAAGCGGAGATGGCCGGGATAGGGTGCAACTTTAAACTGGGTTTTGTAGGATTCAACAAATGCTAATGTGTCCTCAACTTCTTGCTCAATGGTCTCTTTGTTATTAATAATTTTTACATTGTTCCCACGTGCTTCAATGCGTGTTATTGCAGGCAAGCCAATGTATGAATAGCGACCAAAGCGGTCTCCGCCCTGTACGGATTCCAATAGATAGGTGTAAGGTTTATTCGCAAGCTTGAGATAAATCGATAGCGGCGTATCGAGATCAGCAAAGGTTTCAAGGATGACAGGAATACGGTTATAACCTTGTTTTGCAAGATCGTTGAATTCGTCTTCTGTCATGCAGGCACTCCAAACCGATGGCCTGAGAAAAGATTGGCGCACGGATGTGGTTTAAACATGACGCTTGGTAAGATGCAGGATTTAAATGCTAACTCGTGAATTGCCATCAAATTAGATCAGCTTTGTTATTAATTTTGATGCGTTTTCAAGAGAATTAACTATCGCATCGCAATCCAGATCATGTACATCGCGTCCTTCATTGTAGCCATACGGGACACAAAACACATGGCAACCCGCGGCACGTGCAGCAATCGCATCATTGAGTGAATCGCCGATCAATAACGCTTCATTCGGATGAACATCAAAATGTTTGCAAATATGCACCAAAGGCATGGGGTCCGGCTTCTTTTTTGGCAGGCTGTCACCGGACAAGATGATTTCAAATTGATCAAATAAGCCAGTGGCCCGTAGCAACGGTAAGGTAAATATTTCTGATTTATTGGTTATGCATGCCAGTTTGAAACCCGCTTGCAACAATGCATCAACGCCGCGCATGACACCAGGATACGGTTGTGTGTTTTTACTCAAGTTTTCAGCGTAATTTTTTTTATAAATAGGCAGCGCTTTTGCCAATAACGCAGCATCAGGTTCCCCATCCAATTGTCCCGTTAACGTACGCTTGACTAACCGTTCGATGCCCTTACCAATATAGGACTGAATAGTGGCGGGTGATTTTTCTGGTAAGTCCAGTTCACGCAACATTAAATTAGCAGCAAGCGCAAGATCGTCGGCTGTATTTAATAATGTGCCATCCAAATCGATCATGACTACTTTGACGGATAATGGGAATGCTATTTTTTCAACCGAGGGTTGGGCGTAACTAAAGAGTTGATTGTTCATGCAAGTCCGTGAGAATAAGCAAGTTATTTTGTATTATTGTAATTGATTATACTTTTGCCAATTCTGCACGTAAGGCTGCAAGAACCGAATCGTAACGATGTGGGTCGCTGTCTTTACCTGCATTATAAATGGCTGATCCGGCGACAAAGGTATCTGCACCTGCACGCGCGATTTCGGCAATATTATCAACCTTCACGCCGCCATCAATCTCCAGCATAATATCTTTTCCACACGCATCAATACGCTTGCGTACGGCTGACAGTTTGTTGAGCGCTTCGGGTATGAATGCTTGTCCACCAAAGCCTGGGTTAACCGACATAATAAGTACCAAATCCAATTTTTCCAGAACATGGTCCAGATAATGTAGCGGCGTTCCTGGATTAAAAACTAGACCGGCTTTGCAACCTTGCTCTTTGATGAGTCCGATGGTGCGGTCAATATGATTGGATGCTTCCGGGTGAAATGAAATAATATTTGCACCGGCTTTGGCGAAATCAGGAATAATACGATCAACCGGTTCAACCATCAGGTGAACATCAATAATTGCATCGGTTACAGGGCGGATGGCTTCACAGACAAGTGGGCCAATTGTCAGATTTGGAACATAGTGATTGTCCATGACATCAAAATGAACGATATCTGCGCCGGATTCAATAACGGCGGTAATTTCTTCGCCAAGTTTAGCGAAGTTGGCTGAGAGAATACTGGGTGCTATTTGGTACTTCATGTAAGGCCTCTTTTTTATCAAAGGCGCTATTTTAACCGCAAATGGTGTTTGAAAGACATATTTGATTGCCCGTGTGCTGCATTTTCTTCTTGAAACCATTCAAAAAATAGTGTGCAATGAACAAATGTCAGAAAATAACAAATATGAAATCGATATCAGTATTCGTACTGCCTACTTGCCTGACCAATCTTCTGAAGATGAGGAGCGTCATGTGTTTGCGTACACCATTACCATTGAAAACAATGGGTCAGTTGCAACGCAATTAATTAGTCGGCATTGGATAATTGATAATGGAGACGGCAGTGTTCAGGAGGTTCGGGGGCTGGGCGTGGTTGGTGAGCAGCCGTTACTTAGGCCCGGTGATAGCTTTGAATATACCAGTGGAACAGTCATATCATCTTGCGTTGGTTCTATGAAAGGCAGTTATCAAATGGCGGCAGAAGATGGCGTTCATTTTGATGTTTCAATTCCTGAGTTTATTCTGAGCGTACCAAGAATCATTCATTAATTTACCTAGGAGACTGTCCGAGAATAGAATGATCTACTGCGGGAAAGCTATTTTGGCCAGATTTCCTGATCATTTTCGTTAAATAGAACAACTATTCGCCTCAAATGATCAAAAAATCTGCCTCAAAATTACTTCCCCTCGCTACGACCACTATTCTCGGACAGCCTCCTAGCGTTTGTTGGGCGCTTCTAAAAATTCAGAGTTCTCCCAAATGCAAGGCGCAGAAAAAATTTTGCAGCGCAGCATATGTTTGATATGAAAGCAATAAATTTTTTCTGTAACACAGCAGTTGGGATGAAATCTGGATTTTTAGAAGTGCCCTGTTGTCAGTAGAAAAATACTCTCCTCTATCCGGCTCAGACCACGTTCCTGAAAACTGGGGTTTTGTTCGAGCATGTCGAATTGCGCTAACAGGCGAACCTGGGCATGCTGGTGGAAGCATGCCACAACTTCATCAGGTGAAACAGCAAATGGTGGGCCAGTCATTTCATGCTGAGGATAGTCAAACGTAATCAGCAAAATTTGTGTGGCTGGTGGCAGGATGCTTAATAGGTGATGCACATATTTTTTACGTACTTCTGGAGACAGCGCAACAAGTGATGCGCGATCATAAACCGCGCTGACATTCGACAGTTGGGTTTTCCCCAAATCAAAAAAATCGCCACACAGAATGTTGATGCTATTCTCGACCCAGCATTCAAATTTTTCATGGGTTTGATGCTGCGGGTTAAGTTTGTTTTCGTCAAAAAATGCTTGTGCCGCCTGGCTGCTGAATTCTACGCCTAACACCTTATGGCCTTGTTCACGCAGCCAAAGCATGTCATGACTTTTGCCGCACAGCGGTACGAATACTTCACTCTCATGAGGCAGATTTAAGTCCTGCCAATACTGACGCAGATAGGGATTAACTTCATTTTGGTGAAAGCCGATTAGGTCGCGTTCCCATCGATCTATCCAATATTCTTTTTTCATGTTGTTATCGTAACAAGTAGTCTGAGTCGTCTGGATCACTATGATAAGATCATATAAGCTTATAGTTTTACTTTTTGCAAATATAATTAGGGCAATTGCATGCGTGCTGTTTTTCTTGATTTTGGTGCCGGTAGCCGTGGTGATATGGATTGTACGGTACTGGAACAGGCGATATCTCCCTGGCAATACTATGAAGACTCCTCCGAGCAACAAGTGCTGGAGAGGATCAAGCAAGCAGAAGTCATAGTCAACAATAAAGTGTTTCTGAATCGTGCGGCAATTTTTGCAGCCAAGCGCCTAAAATTAATCTGTGTCGCCGCTACCGGTTACAACAATGTGGATCTTGCTGCAGCGGCTGAACGTAATGTCCCTGTTTGCAATGTACGTGGTTATGCCACGCCCTCTGTCGCACAACATGTTTTTATGCTCATGCTGAATCTGTCGTGCCGTTTTGTAGAATATCAGCAAATGGTGAAAAACGGCGGTTGGCAAGCCAGTAAATTTTTTTGTCCGCTTGATTTCGGAATAGAAGAACTATCGGGCAAGACGCTGGGAATCGTCGGATACGGTGAGCTGGGCAAGGGAGTTGCCCAAATCGCCAAAGCATTCGGCATGCAAATATTGATTGCAGACCATAAAAACAAACCCGCCCGGCCCGGCAGGACACCATTCGATGAAGTCATCCGTGAGGCGGATTTCATCACGCTGCATTGCCCCCTCTCAACAAACACCCGTGACCTGATCAGCCGCAGAGAATTCGAACTGATGAAACCTACGGCATATCTTATTAATACCGCACGCGGTGGGTTGGTGAATGAAACAGACTTGCTACATTGCCTGTCCACAAAGCGTATCGCCGGTGCAGCCATAGATGTGATACAAGAGGAACCACCTGGCAAAGACAACCTTATACTTCAATATCAGTCAGCAAATCTTATTGTAACCCCGCACATCGCCTGGGCCAGCAGAGAATCCAGACAACGTTTGCTTGATCAGATTGCAGATAACATTCAAAACTTTTTTCAAAACAAACCATTTAATCAGGTTGGCGTTACTTTGGACTGAGTTTTGTTTGCTTGATTTGTCCACTTAACGCGCAAGGTGAACTTTATATGTGTCATTGTGCATGTGCATATGAGATTAAAGCTTTATCAACAGCGGCAGCAATTGCTCAAAATGAAAAACAGGGGGTAGGGTGGTTTTACAAACCGCTGACTGTCTTTGTTTCTCGTGAAATTAGTGACAGTTTTTTTTCACGCGGCAAAGACTTGATCGCCATTTCTCTTTTTGAAGCTTCCGCTCTATTTTTACAGTGTTCTGTATATATGAGTTGGAACGGGCCACGTCCATTTGTGTATTTCGCGCCTTTGCCTTCCTCGTGTTGTTTGATCCGACGCGGCAAGTCTGTCGTAATACCGGTGTAAAGACTTCCATCTGCGCATTCCAGAATATAGACTGTCCAGTTCATATTTTTCTATTTTAGCGTTGTTGCAAAGATGGGATAAAAATTACCACTGTCGGCACAATATGCATTAACCTGAATATTGCACCAGTGCGTTAGATTTTGGCCTGTAATCGTTATGTCTATTGGTTTTTAGAAGTGCCCATAAATAAATAAGGTAATCCCCCGGCTAAGCCGGGGGACTCACTAGGTTTGACCGAGCGCTACGGTCAGCCTGATTCTTCTGACTCGATCAAAAGTTAGGAGAATCAAATGAAAGAGTACCAGAGTCTTTGCCATACGAAA
>JAJFJK010000082.1 GCA_021774075.1 Nitrosomonas sp.
GCCACTAATTCCGGCATCGCTGTCATTTGTACACGTTTTGCGACAATGGCGCCAATAACACCACCAACCGCAATACAACCTAATATCAAGGCCCAATTATCAGTCAGGGTCATCGTCGTGGCGATTGCAAAAGCCCAACCAACCAAGCCAAATAAATTTACACGACGGGCATACACCGGGGAGCGTTAAACATTTAGTTGCAGGATGTAAAATACTGAAGCAACTAAATATGCAAGTGCTACCATATTTGCAGACATTTATGCTTTTCCTTTTTTTTCTTTTTTCTTAAACATTTCCAGCATGCGTTGACTTACCAGAAACCCACCAAATACATTAACTGCCGCCAACGTAACCGCCGCGGCACCAAGCCAAACGCCCCAATCAGTTTCAGCAGGACCAGCCGCCAGCATGGCGCCTACAATGATAATGCTGGATATCGCATTGGTGACTGACATCAATGGTGTATGCAATGCTGGTGTTACATTCCATACCACGTGGTAGCCAACAAAAATCGCCAGCACAAATATTGTTAGATTGATAATAAATGGGTCTATTTCACCAATCATGATTACTCCTTTTAATTTCGTAAACTGTACGTCTTAAACGCATCAATTATTAATCACTTCACCGGCTGTACAAACCAACGTTCCGGCAATAATTTCATCTTCACGATCTACTTTGAGCGTTCCGCTTTCCGGGTCAAGCATCAAATTCAGAAAGTTCATTAAATTACGTGCATATAACGCGCTGGAATCTGTTGCCACCAGTCCTGGAATGTTGGCGACACCAATCAAATGCACGCCATGCTTAACAACCGTTTTATCCAGTTCAGACAAAGGACAATTACCACCAGCCTCGACAGCCATATCCACAATAACCGAACCCGGTTTCATTGCCTGCACAGTTTCTTCTTTGATCAAAACGGGAGCGGGACGCCCAGGAATCAACGCTGTTGTAATAATAACATCCGCTGCAATCGCACGTTCATGCACTAATTCACCCTGGCGACGCTTATAATCTTCCGACATCTCAGTTGCATAGCCACCGGCTGTTTCCGCTTTTTCTTTTTCTTCATCGCTGAGCGGTACTTCAACAAATTTAGCGCCCAGACTCTCAACCTGTTCTTTTGCAACAGGACGCACATCAAACGCTTCCACAACAGCACCCAATCGTTTAGCTGTAGCAATCGCCTGTAGGCCCGCAACGCCTGCACCTAATATCAAAACACGTGCCGCCTTAACAGTACCAGCCGCCGTCATTAACATTGGGAAAAATTTCTGATAAACATTAGTCGCCATGAGTACTGACTTATAACCTGCGATATTTGCCTGAGAAGAGAGTACATCCATATTCTGTGCGCGTGTAATACGCGGCAATTTTTCCATGGAAAAAGCCGTCAAACCATGTTTTGCCAACGCTTCAATACCCTCAGATTTGTGTGGTGCCAGAAGGCCAATTAAAACAGCATCTTTGCGTATCTGTTCCAGTTCGCTGGATTCAGGGCCTCTCACCTTCAGTACAATTTCAGACTGGCTGTATAACGCTGCTGCATCCGCGACAATGGTTGCGCCTGCTTCTTCATATGCAGCATCCGGTATACTTGCGCCAGCACCAGCTCCTGACTGCACTGACACAACATGAACGCCATTTGCAGTAAATTTTTTAACGGTCTCCGGTGTGGCGGCGACACGCGTCTCTCCCCCGCGGATCTCTGCGGGTATGCCTATATGCATTGATTTGATCTCCCTTATCTTGCCAACAAGCTTGCGAAAAATACTAAAGTTATGCTTTAACTCTTTTAACGAATGGTGAATTATAAATCAATTTGCATGCAATGCATTAACTAAGATTAGGTAAAACTTAAACTTAGACACAATTGCCTAAATTCCAGAACCAATATCAACCAGCTAGAACCTTTTGTTTTATTATTACAAATCAGACGCTAAAGTGTTTATTATCAAAATCTTAAATGTTGTGATAAACATGGGTTAAATATGTAGTAACAAAAATTGCTCTCGCCCAATCTGAGCATGCTGGAATTATTTTTCTGTGCGTGATGGAAGTCGCTTGGATTCTGGTTTAGTTTGTTGTGTCATCTGACAGGCGCGGCGAAAGGCGAGTAATGTTTTTTGGGCATGACCTAGGACAGTATTAGCCGCATAACTAACTGTTTTACTTTCTTTGGTTGTTCCGGTTGGTAAACCGGAAAGTAGCGCTAATCCCTGCATGACATGCTTCATCGTATAAATCGAGAATAAGCCTTTTTCTACCGCTTCAACGATCTTATACGCCAACATTAAATGGCGCTGATTATGTTCAGGAACCAAGACACCTTGTGTACCATCAAGCCCAGCCTTATCGCAAAGATTAAAATAACCTTCGATCTTGTCATTGATGCCGCCTACCGGCTGTACTTCACCATACTGATTTAACGAGCCAGTCACCGCAATACTCTGGTTTAATGGTTGACCAGACAATGATGATAGCAATACATAAAGCTCTGCACAGGATGCCGAATCACCTTCTATCGCGGTGTATTCCTGTTCAAACACGATGGAGGCATTGAGCGCCAAGGGGCTTATATGGGAAAATAATGCAGACAGATAGTTTTGCAGAATAAATACGCCTTTATCATGGATCGGACCAGACATTTCAACTTCACGCGCAATATTTAGCAGTCCGTCCTCGCCAGCGAATGTACGCGCTGTAACACGCACAGGCATGCCGAAACTATGATCCCCCAAGTCTATTTGTGTCAATGCATTGAGTTGCCCTACTTTTAAACCGTGCAAATCAATTGATACATCTCCGTCTCGAATAGATTCTTGCAATCGGGTATCAGGGTAATTATGGCGCATGGTTCGCGCTTCAAGTGCTGTTATGATGTCAGACACTTCAACCAAATTTCCGCCACGTGTATGACACAACGCGGCACTTTCCAGTACGAGCATTTCAGTACGTGCAAATATGGCACTTTGACGTGATTGGTCATCGATCTCACGGTGGGACTCTTCCAGCAAGCGAGCGACTGCTGTGGCAGAAAAATCTGGTAATCCTGATGCGTGACAGGTTTGTGCAACAAAAATAGATGTCGCATGATAGGTTTCTACATTGGACACAAAGCTTGTAGCAAAATCCACCTTCACGCGAAAACGTCGTATGAATTCCTGATCCTCTTCCTGCAAAACATAATATTCTTCACGTGAGCCAATAAGGATAATTTTTACGTTGATATCCACCGCTTCGGGTTCAAGTGAAATAGAGATATTTGAGGTAAAAGCGGCACTTGGCTCCTCTATTTGTAACTGATTACAACGTAGAAACCGTCGTAGCTTAATCCATATCTGACGATCAACCAGCAAATCATCCAGATGCAGCATGAGAAACCCACCATGTGCTTTGTGCAGGCTACCTGCACGTATACCCATGAAGCCGGTTTGTGGTTTTCCATTCTTAAACTGATATTCTATACTGCCAAATAATGAATGGAATAACGGATTATCTTCAATAATTACCGGCGCACCATCTAACCCGAAATTATCAACAACTAAATTGATCTGATAACGGGAAAATCCTTGATCTAAAGCCGCTTGTTGTTTTTCTTCATCCACGTTACCTGTTCTAAACAGTGCCAGATTATCGAGTATATCTTCCATCATCTGGTCAAAATATGCGTTAAGCCGCGCTTCTTTCTTTAGTTGTTTTTGTAACTTATCACGTATATTTTTTAATTCATGGCTCAACAGTGGTTTAACAACGCGACGCTGTAGTGTAGCCAGCTCCGCATCCTTTTCCTTTTCAATGCGTTGGAATTTTTCAAAATAACGAATTATCGCTTCATGTAATTCCTGTTCTGCCAAATCAATTTCGGCGCGACGTGTTTTTGGTAATTTCAGTAAATTCTCTTCGGTAAGAATTTCGCCCTTTTTATCGAGCAATGTAAAAACAACCTGCCCGGATTCGCGACGAATTGTGAAATGACGTGCTTCGGCAAAACTATCCAGTTCAGCGTATGCTTGAATCTCATCGGATTTATATTTTTTCTCGACGCACTTACTTTTAATCTTGAAGTCTTGCCCATCCAGACATTGTGCTATTTCTGCAGGTAAAGACTTGGTCAGTTGTGCAATAAATTGGCGCAATAAGCGTCCTTGTCCGGCCGGCAAATGCAGGGCAAGCGGTTTTCCAGGCTCATCAAAATTGCACAGATAGCATAAATCAGGTGGTGTTGGCCGCTTAGCGGCGGCGGCAATAATCGCTTGTTGTAGCAAAGAGGATCGCCCGGATCCAACTTCACCCAAAACAAATAAATGATAATCAGGCTGCATCATACCGAGACCAAAACGGGTCGCCATTTCTGCACGCTCCTGGCCAATCCACGATAGCGGATAATGCAATAATTCTGACGTATCAGAGAATCCGAGTGAATCGGGGTTAATTGTAATGCGCAAATCAGACGAATTCAGATGTAAAACCGGCATATTGAAATCTATAAGATACAGAGAATTCGTATTGTACATATTTAAACCTGCGGAAATGGCGATTAATTTATGAATCAATACCAGAGAGAAAAGTTTTTCATTTATCTGTTTCTATCAAGCATTGTAGACGGTGGAAATAATCTGTATAAATGATAGTTGCCCTTGCAAAAAAACTATCTTGGGAGAAGAATAAATGACAAAAAATATTTTTGTTGTTGGACTTGATCCATTTAACTATCGCAAGCTTGAATCTATCGCCACGCAGAAATCTTATAATTTCCATCCGCTTCTGGATGTGAATGAAGTTAAAAGTCGTGGAATTCTTTCTATTGAAGATCTTGTTACCCAAGCTGAACATACACTGAAGTCTTTTCCAGAACGCATTGATGCGATTGTTGGCTATTGGGATTTTCCTGTTACATGTTTGGTCCCTTTTTTGAGTCATCGTTGGGGGTTAACGGCCGCTTCTCTTGACAGTGTTCTCAAATGTGAGCACAAATATTGGTGCCGTTTGGAACAAAGCAAGGTCATTAAGGAACACCCAAGATTTTTTGCTTTCAATCCTTTTGATGAGCAGGTAATGTCAAGGATTCAATTGGATTACCCATTCTGGATCAAACCGGTAAAGGCCTTCGCATCTCAATTGGGGTTTCGCATACATAATGCGGGGGAATTCCAGGGTAGTCTGAAAAAAATTCGTAAAAATATTAACCGATTTGCAGACCCGTTTAATTACTTTCTCCGGCAGGTGTCGCTACCTGACGAAATAGCATCCATTGGTGGTGAATGGTGTATCGCTGAAGAAATTATTTCAGGCCATCAATGCACCTTGGAAGGGTATGTTTACCAAGGAAATTTGACGGTTTATGGTGTGGTGGATTCCATTAGAGAATCCAATCGATCAACATTTGCACGTTATCAATATCCTTCCCGGCTACCCAGGCATGTTCAAGAGAAAATGATCGATATTGCAAGAACGGTAATGACACACCTCGGCTACGATAATGCGCCATTTAACATGGAATTCTTTTATGACAGAGCCGATGATCAGATTTGGTTATTAGAGATTAACCCGCGTATTTCCCAATCGCATTGCGATCTATTCGAAAAAGTAGACGGCATCTCTCATCATAAAGTGATGATTGATTTAGCCCTGGGGGAAAAGCCGTGCTTTCCTCACCGCGAAGGTGCATTTAAATATGCCGCTAAATTCTTTCTACGTTACCAGGGAAACGCCGTTGTAAAAAAATGTCCCAGTCCAAGTGATCTGCAAAAGGTGCAAGCGTTATTTCCCGGAACATTGTTTAACATACATATTAAGGAAGGCATGCACTTGTCAGATCTGGTCAACCAGGAAAGTTACAGTTATGAGCTTGGATATATGTGCATGGGAGCGGATAGTGAACACAAACTTCTCGAGGATTATCATCAAGCTTTGAGCCACCTGTCTTTTGAATTAGCGCCTCAATTCTCTCCGTCATGAGAATGAATTTGTAACCCGGGGGAAATATGAAAGTTATTTCTACTTTTCCATACGCCATTGAAGCGCATGAAAACATATGGATTCGCATGCCGGATGGTGCAAGACTGGCTGCGCGAATGTGGATTCCTCAGAATGCCCGAAACAATCCTGTCCCCGCGCTACTGGAATACATTCCCTATCGTAAGCGTGATGCTACAGCGTATCGGGATTCGATCATGCACCCTTATTTTGCTGGGCATGGTTATGCCTGTGTGCGAGTCGATTTACGTGGTAGTGGAGAGTCCGACGGCGTCCTGAAGGATGAATATCTCGAACAGGAGCTAATGGATGGCGAAGCAGTTATACATTGGATGGCTCAACAGCCATGGTGTAATGGGAACATTGGCATGATCGGCATTTCCTGGGGTGGATTTAACGGCTTGCAAATCGCCGCACGTCAACCGCCAGCACTAAAAGCAGTAATCAGTCTTTGTTCTACCGATGACCGCTATGCTGACGATGTTCATCATATGGGCGGGTGTCTGCTAGGGGACAATCTTTCCTGGGCATCCGTTATGTTTTCCTACAATTCATGTCCGCCAGATCCTGCGCTGGTAGGGGAGCGATGGCGCGAGATGTGGTTAGATCGATTAAAACACAGTGGTTTATGGCTGGATACATGGTTGCAACACCAACGGCGGGATTCCTACTGGAAACATGGTTCCATCTGTGAAGATTTTTCAGCGATTAAATGTCCGGTCTTTGCAATTAGTGGCTGGACTGATGGTTACTCAAATGCTGTTTTTCGTTTACTAAAAAATCTTAAAGGTCCACGCTTGGGACTCATTGGGCCATGGAGTCATAAATATCCACATCAGGGAATACCCGGCCCAGCGATTGGGTTCTTGCAGGAAGCACTACGTTGGTGGGATCTTTGGCTAAAGGATATTGAAACCGGGATCATGCAAGAACCGATGCTGCGGGTATGGATGCAGGATAGTGTGCCGCCGACAACTTCTTATGCTAATCGACCCGGACGATGGGTGGGTGAAAATGCCTGGCCTTCCCCTAATATTCAACAATATGATTATTCTTTAGCATCTGGCAGCATCGTTCCTATAGATCAGCCACGCTCTGAAGAAATACTCAGCATCCAGTCGCCTTTGAGTGTTGGTCTATTTGCTGGTAAGTGGTGCTCCTACGCAGCAGGGCCGGATCTTGCCCATGATCAACGTGAAGAAGATGGCGGTGCGCTGGTATTCGATAGTGCCCCGCTATCTGAGTCAATTGAAATATTGGGTGCTCCCTGCGTTGAGCTGGATCTATCCGCGAACAAACCGGTTGCCATGGTTGCCATCCGGTTGTCAGATGTCGCAGCAGATGATAAAGCCACACGGGTCACCTATGGCCTGTTGAATCTTACGCACCGCACCAGCAGCGAACACCCTGAATACCTCGATCCCAAGCAACGCTATCAAGTGCGTATCTCACTGAATCATATTGCCCAGGTGTTTCCCAAAGGGCATCGCCTGCGATTAGCTATTTCCACCTCCTACTGGCCACTTGCCTGGCCACCACCTGAACCAGTCAGACTCACCATTTTTGCAGGGTCCAGCACTTTACATTTGCCTATTCGCCAACAACAAGAAGCCGATGCACAGCTAAGCAAGTTTGCTGCGCCTGAAGGTGCGCAACCTATTCAGAAAACCATCATTGAGTCCGGGCATCATAACTGGCGTGTTATACGGGATTTAGCCATGGATGAATCCACCCTTGAAGTGATCAATGACCAGGGTATTTACCGGCTTGAAGACGTTGACTTGGTAATACAGAATCAAACGATTGAGAAATATAGCTATCGTGCAGATGATTTTGCGTCAGCCCGAGGAGAAACACAATGTATACGTAGCTTCCGAAGAAAGAACTGGTCAGTAAAAACAACTACTAAAACGGTGCTAACCGCTACCAATACACACTTTTGTGTTTTCGCAGACCTTGATGCCTACGAAGAGGACAAACGTGTGCACTGTCAAAGCTGGCACCAAAAAATTCCACGAGATTTTGTTTAGGTCGTAAACACTTACTTAATAAACCAGCAAATGAAGTATTTGGGTAAAATAGTACTCCAGCAATAAGCTTGACAGAGTACTAAATCCCTACAGCTAGAGCAAATTCAGGTTAATCACCCCGATTTACATAACGATGTTTTAGTTTCCTGAAAGCAAAAGGGATCATTACAATCAACACAAGCCATATCCAGTTACGTTTTAGCCATTCAGATGGATTTCTCTCAACAGCAAAACTTGCTTGTGCAAGATCAACGACCTTCAGTTCTTGCCGGCCATTATTATGCGTCAAAAGGTGAAGGCGAAATGTGAACATTTGGTCTCCAGATGATTCTGGCACGACATACCAAGACCACTGTGTCTGACCCTCATAGCCATATAACTGTTCTTGAGGCCCCGCATTATCAATTGCAAAATTATCGCCAACGATTTCAGCACGCATATTGGGTGACACTTCGCCACTGATGCCCTGTATCGCCGTACCTTCTGCAGCCATGGAGACCATTTCACTGAGCAAATTAGCAAGATGATTGGTGTCTAAATCTAGAGATACTTCAAAACCTTCATATTGCTTAACCTCGGGTGGAATGACAATTCCCGCGCTATCAATCGGTATTCTCATGATGAGCGGATTAAACTGATTATTCTTTGAAACATAGTGCATAAAAGTGTTTATTGAAAAAGGCACCGTTAATAAAACCAAAAGCAAAGCTGCCGGCATCAATAAATTAAAAGTGAAGATTTTTTTAGGATCCTCGCTGGGCTCTAGTTCTGGTTCTGGTTCTGGTTCTGGTTCTCGCTCTCGCTCTCGCTCTGATTCTGGGTTGCTCATAATTTCTCCTGCTAACCATTCGTCTATAGCATGATCATACCATAGTCGTTATCCACAAAATTTCCGTGCAATTTTTCCGTGCAATTTGTTAATATCCTAAAAAAACAAATTTGTGAGTCTGGATATTTTTGCAAGTGCCCATTAATTTTGCGCCAAGCAGATTTTGCCCATCAAATGATGATTCATAATAAATTGTTATTTCCTTAATACTAATAGAGAAAATAAAAAATGCCAACAAGCAAAAATTCGTCACCTAATAAGAAAAGTATTTGGCCAAAACTAATTACCTTTTCATTAATATTAATATTCATCGTCGTTGCAGTCAGCCTGTTACCACGCGGCTTTTCACAAGATCTTTCAGTGATTGGCCAGGGAGCCAACGCGGTGGTGCTAGTCCATGACAGCAATGTAGTGCAAAGCGCCGACACCATGGTTGCCATGAACGCAGTCAGGGATGACTACGAAGGACGTGTCGCATTTATTGTCGCTGATATCAATACACCAGAAGGCAGACAATTTGCTAACACACATGGCTTCGGCCCGGTAGCATTGGCCTTTTTCGGGGCTAATGGTGACAGACTGCAATTATTGTATTCAGAGCAAACAGGTGAATCTTTGCGAAAGAACTTGAATTCAACGTTCAATTACAATTAGTCAGTCATTTTATTAATTTGTAGTCTGACAGACGCCATTAAAAACAACATACCTTAATTTCTTAAGGACGCTTCTAAAAATTCAGAGTTCGCCCAAATGCAAGGCGCAGAAAAAATTTTGCAGCGCAGCATATGTTAGATATGTAAGCAATAATTTTTTTTCTGTAACACAGCAGTTGGGATGAAACCTGGATTATTAGAAGTGGCCTTAATTGAAAACTCTTCTCCAACCCATAACAACGCCTATTACACTGAAGACAAACCCCAATGTGAGTAGCGTCAAAATTATAATATCCCACAGGGGTCGGTGGTTTGTTAATCCAGGCAAATCTAAGCTATGTAACCCATTAAAAAGCCAGCGATAAACTCGACGACTGCGATCCATGACAGATAAAATCTCTCCGTTTTCCATATCAATATGAATCCATGTTTGCGCGGGGTCATTCAAAATAACTCGAAGTGCAGAATCAGGTAATGATCCACTTCTTAGTTTTCCATAAATATCGTTATTTTGTGGTTTTTGCGCGGATATTACATGCGCCTCTGACCACGCATGCTCAATTGCTTTTATAATCTGTGTCGTCGTTAGTTGGGCGGGTGAAAGGGATTGATTACTTGAGGGTTCATAAAGTCTCGGTCCATTTTTTGTTTTATTGAGGACAAAAGTTTTTCCATCGATTGCGATAATTTCTACTTCACTAAAATCTTTTATTACTTTAAATGCATCTATCGATACGGATTCTGTAGCCTGGGTGATCGATATACCTCGAAAATCCCTCACTTGTTTTGGTTGAGGATTTGGCTGCGAAAATATTCGACCATGATCCATAGACAACCATCCACTGAATATCCAAGTCAATACGAATACCCCAATAAATAGTCCAAGAATATGATGTCCCCATAACCAACCACTAAATGGACTGGAGATAATGAATCGATCAGTCTGTTTTAGGACGCGCAATCGAGACACGCCAAGCCATAATCCTGCCGCTGTTGTTACAACACCTAAGAGTGAAAGCCACCATACGGCCTGATCCCAGAGTACCCAAGTTTTTCTCAATACCGTAGGATATATCCAGTGAGCCACAGCGCCAAAATAATTCCAAGTGCGTTCGCTTCTCAGCGTTTTTTGTAATACTTCTCCGGTCCGTTTGGTTACATAAAGCACCGTTTTATCTGCATCTTTGAAATGCACACGATAAAAAGGGCGATAAGCATCAAAACGTTGATGCACAATCCATTGATCATAATCAATGGGCCCATCGACGCGATCCACTGGTTTGTTCAAAAAACGTTCTGCAATACGACCCGCCGCGGCATTCGTGGTTGGGCTCAGCTTTTTTCCGTCATCCCCCCCGATCGTAACAATTGTATTTTTGAAAAAATGTAAGACATAGATGGGGCGGCCTTCATAATCGATCAAACGTAAACGATCTGGCGCAGCAACACCCGCAGCGCTAATGGCTTCGCTCGGGGATACGGAAATTTTCGAGTAATCGACATTGGTACTATGCGTTATTCGCTCATCCTGTGATAAGGAAGGGAAAGGATGGTAGATGAGTATCGCACCACTTAAAAACCAAGCGGCAAAAAATAAACACAGAATTATTCCCACCCAGCGATGAACTAAGACTATAAAGCGCATCATGATCGGTCAGTATATTTTAGAAGCTGAATTGAGCGCTGAGCTCAAAAGCCCGTGGGTATCCTAGCAAAACCTGATCCGGATAAAATGTATCGCCCCAATAAGCATAAACCTTGTCAAACAAATTGGTTATTCTTGCGGTGAAGCGAGCCGACCCTTTTTGATAGCTTGTGTGGATATCAACCAGTTCATAACTTTTTAAGGTCACTGTATTCGCATTGTTATTGAACCGGTCACCGACATAGCGAAAATTGCCGCCAACTTCCAGCGGCAAGCCCGCGATATTTTGATAACGTGTCCAGGTATTTGTCACCCATTCAGGCACATTGGGTGGCGTTTTTCCGGAGTTGACACCAAAGTCTCCAAACGCTGCATTGGTATAAGCAGTATTAGCGCCAACGCTCCATTGCCGGGTGATTTGCAGCGCACCTTCGAGTTCAATCCCTTTTGAACGTTGCTTTCCTACATTCTCGACTGTCCTTCCACTACCGGTTTGCACAAGAATATTTTCTCTCTCAATCCGGTACAAAGCCAAGGTTGCTTCTGCACGCCCATTCAAAAATCTGGATTTCATACCCACTTCCCATTGCTGCGCACTGGTGAGATCAAAATTTTGATTGCCATTAACCAGAAAAATATTTGATCCCACAGGATCTGCACCGGAACTCCACTGCGCATACCCCACCCAGGACGGATTAATGTCGTAAACCGCTCCCAGCCGCCAACTGTTAGGATTGAAAGAGCGCTCAAACGCATTAGTGCTATTAAAACTCCCGTCCAAATTGTAACTGTCCCGATCCAGTTTGATTTGATCATGACGCAGCCCTGCTATCAGCCGCAAGTATGGCGTGATTTGCAAAGAATCCTCAAAAAAAACAGCCACTGTGGTGATTTTTGTCGGATTCAAAAAAGTTTGGTCTGGATCGACAAATGTACCGCCAACAGGTCTAAAGGGATCGACACTATCAACATTCCCGAAAAAACGACTTCTGCGTTTAAAATCAACATAACTGAAGTCAATGCCCACTAAAGATTGATTGGGCATACCAGCTAAAGTATTATGAAATGTAAAGTCTATGCGATTGCCAACAGTGTTTTGGTCGTGGGAAACAAAAAAACGATCTCGATCAATCTGGCTAGTTGCCGAATTAAAGGTATAAGTTTCCGCGTTCTGCCATTTTCGGTTGGCGCTCAGGAAGTAAAAGCTATTTCGTACAGAAAAGTTTTTATTGGGTTGAAACTTGGTATCCACGCGTGTGAGATATTGATGCGCGTTAGCCTTTTCATTATTGACGTTATAATTTACAAAACGTGTTCGCCCATCAATAGTGCGCCCGTCTGCGGTTGTAACCACTCCGCGCAGGGACTGATTGCCGAAAGCACCGGAAACAAGCGGTGTTCCCCAGTAGTTCTGTAATTTGTCTTGCAGATAATTAAAACTGAATGTCATGCTCAGTTCATTGGTCAGTTTCCATAAAACAGAACCCGTAGCATTGGATGAACGTGGATCGGCATTATCAACATAGCCATTCGAGCGGTAATGGCTGACATCCGCCCGCAACCAGAGATTGTCAGCTAAAGGGCGTGCAACGCCTGCACCCAGCTTGACCGTATCGTAGCGACCATAGGAAGTTAATAATTCAGTAGAGCCTGAATCCCCCGCAACGGGTTGTTTTGTGATCATATTCAATGTACCAGCGATAGCGCCCTGGCCGTGCAATACCGAGGCGGGACCTTTAAGTAATTCTACGCGATCCAAATTGAATCCGTTTTGGGGGCGGCCTGTCATGGAAGCAGGCCCCAACCATAGTCCATCGCGCAAAATGGTAATCTGATTTCCTGTAAATCCCCGCATAGAAAAACTTGAAGGCTGACCGGGAGGCACGCCCCAGGTAACCCCAGGCATTTTTTCAATGGCGGTCAATACTTCTTGATACCCATCATTTTTTAATTTTGAATTATCCAAAATGTGGATGGACGCGGGCGTACTCAAAACGGGCAACCCCAATCGACTGCCAGTCGTCGAAGAAGCATCGAGATTCAATTCACTTGGGGTAACAATCAGTTCATCCAGAATAATTGTGGGTGCATCCTCTTTTTCAGCGCATACGGGGGTTGCCAAACCAAGGCATAGCAAAACCATTGCCGATAAACGGCATTTTTTCATTGTTTGATTCAAGAAATTATCTGCCGATTAGTATCAGCTTGCCCGTTTTAGGGTCGCGATAGACTTGGCCAACCGACTCAAACCCATCCGTGCCACCCTGAGCTTCGGTAGGTAATTTGGGTAACTCACTCCCGGCTTTAATCACTTGGCTATTGGATTGGCCAGCGGTTTGCTGCGATGCCTGGAAGTGTTCTTGCAATTGACTGCTCATTGTTATCAAGGTGGCAATCAGCCCGCAGGCAAATACCAGCATTAAATCCAGTAAATTGGCCATCGGCCCAAGCGGCTCCTCATCACCTGAATTAAAACGGTCGTGTTGCCAGCGCCTAGCCATGAGCGCCACCACAAGCATTTTGAGTTTCCATGCAACGCAAAGCTTGATCGTACCAACGGCGTCGAACACGACCCAGCACGAACCCAACAATACCCACCAACAACCCCAGGACAGTGGTGTCAAAAGCAACACTCATGGCTGTTGTCAGAATACTTAATTCGCCAGTTCCCAAGGCAGCCAACCCAGGCCCTAGCGGTATCAGAGTACCCATTAGTCCCAGCATGGGTGCGATACGCGCCAAAAAATCACTACGTTCGATACGATGCATGGCTAAACGCTCTAGCCCGTCCATATCGCCGCTGGATATCCAAGCAGGAATTGCTTTAAAACGCTCAGAAAACGCCATGCCAATTTCAACCACTGCAAGCGCAGTAAGCAGCAACAGCGCCCAAATCACGGGCTCCAATAAATAACCGACCAGATTGTGCATAATACCAATGGAACTTGAGCTAAACATCGAATTAATCTCTCTTACTTGTGATACGAGTTGCTGGCGATCTTGCGCCGCGTAACCAACCAATAATTAATAATAGAATGACCATTGCTGATAAGGCATAAAGCAAAATATGATCAGGTGATGGGACATTTTGTTCGGTGTCATACTCAGACTGTGTGCCCGTAGGTGTCTCAGTCGTATCGTCCTCTACCGTGATTTCAGTAATCATGATTGGCGTATCGACCACTTCTGGTGTCACTTTGGTTGCCTGCAATAAGGCTTGTAGCTGCGCATACTGATCTGCCGTGGTATACCCCTGCAACCATTCGTAAATTGGGTGGTCTTGTGTGGTATGGCCGCTGCCGGGCAGACCATGCGCCAGAACCAGAGCGGCAAATTGTTCAGCAATCTGTTCGAGCGTTTGCTGATCGGCATCCCAAAAATCCTTTTGGGCCGCGACCAACATCAAAGCCAGCATGTTAGTTTTTACATGTACGTTGTGGCCCTGTTGCAGAAATTGGTCCAAACCCAGATTTAATTTGTCATCAATATAGACTTGCTTGACTTCATCCCAAATCCAGCTTTTAACCACACCAGGATTGGTGACCTGCCAGCCCCAAAGGTACTCAAGGAATTCGCTACCCATGGTTCTGGCGCCAGCATAGCCTTCATCAATGAGTGGTTTAAGCCACTGGGGATTGAGAAAACGACCACGTAATTCTGTTAATAGTGCGGTTTGCAACGGCTCAATTTTCAAATTCTGGCTGTCGGCATGTGACAGAATAAAATTATTGGGTACTTGACCAGTAATTGTTTCCACGGCTAGACTCAATCCGCCCAGGTAATCAAAAGAATCATTATTGTCGAGCAAACCATATAGGTTACTGGCACGCCCTAAATAGGTATTAGCAACCGTATCCAGACGTTGGCGAAATAAATTTTGAGTAGCATCACCGTGTAAATCGGCACCGTAGGCATGACCCATACGGTAAATATACGTTTTGGCTATTTGACTTCTATCCTGCCAGGAACCCGAACGTTCAACCATACGGTTAACACCCGCACCGTAGGAACCAGGCGGCGCACCAAATACGCGGTAAGTTGCTTCACGTCCAGCTTGTTCGGACTTAATTCCGGCATGTAAAGCGGCACGGGCATCTGTAACCCAACGTGCGGCAACGCGGTTAATAGCCAGTGGTTCACGACCAGGTTGAGCAATGTGATCGAGTGGTGCCAGAGCGCTATTCAATGCGTAGGTTAAAGCGGGGTATTGTTCACGAATCAGATCGGAAGAGGCATCCAACGCCATGAGTACGGCGCGTTCTAACCAAACCAACTGTGCGCCGTAGAGGTCACGAAATAATCCTGAGGTAGTAAACAAGGTGTCACGCCGTAGACGAGGCGTTTTTTTGCCATGCGACCCGGTATCTATTAGGTTTGCTAAATCAAGGCGCTCCAGCCCTTTAAAAATTCCTCTGCTGTTCCATATTGGCCGCACCCCGAGCATGTCAAAACCAAATGCAATCATGGCACCCTCGTCGCGGACAACATCAGATGCCCAAAGCACAATTGCATCAGCTTCCGAATCTTCCGCCTGAGAGGTGCTCATGACTGTGGCAGCACGAGCTTTGGCTGCCAGTTCAATGCCGATCTGATAACCCAGTCGCGATGGAATCAAACTACCGTTCAATGCATAAAAATTACGTCCTGTTGGCAAAGCTTCGGGCGTGCGAATCGGGTCATTACCTTTACCGGCCATAACATATTGACCGTCAAGCGCAGCTAACAATGCTTGTGTTTCAGCTTTTGGCGATACGCGCAATAATCGCTCCCAATCACTGCCCGCAGGTTTGTTCTGGCTCATAGACCGCAGCATTGTTGCTACTGCATCACGAGACCAATCACGCCCAAAAACATGCAGACCTAACGGCATGAAATCTTCCTGGAGTATGGTCAAATAGTGTCCGACCTCATGCACCAGTAATTCATCATCAATTTGGTCAAATTCGGTAATGCCGCGAACATCCAGCTCGTCGGACATACTGGCAATCAATTCTTCCTTTAAGTTTAACTCATCGATGACGCGCTTAATCTCGCTGATGGTGCGCTGACGTATCGCTTCTGCGTTAAAAGGTGCAGCTTCATAACTTTCCACCAACTGGCGTAGTTCCAATAGGCTGTCATACAGTTCCGTACTGTCGAGCGGTGGTGTCAGATGATCGATGATCACCGCTAATCCGCGACGCTTGGCTTGTATCCCTTCCCCCACGCCATCTACAATGTAAGGATAAATGCTCGGCAGATCACCTAATATGGCACTGGGATAGTCTTCCTCACTCATGCCAACACGATGACGCGGTAAAAATTCATATGTAGAATGCCGCCCCAAATGAATAACCGCATCGGCACTGAATGCCTTATTCAGCCATTGATAAAATGCCATGTACTGATGCGGTGGCGGGAATGACAGATTGGCATGCAGCAGCTCCTCATTTAACTCCCAGCCGCGCGGTGGCTGTGGCCCCACAAAGATATTGCCAAATTGCATCCCCGGCAATATGATCTTGTCATCATGCACCATGATATATCCGGGCGCCTCGCCCCAACCACGAACACCTTCTATCCCTTGCGTGGTGATGGCATTAATCAGTTCCGCAGCATGATGCCAATCAATGTGATTAACATCTTCATTGGCATATACTGTTTTTAGTTGTTCGAGTAATTTCAGTACGCGTTTGCGCGCGGGGTGGTCGGCGCCATCCAACGCATGGTGCAGATTATTAATAACGCGCATCATTAATTGCTGGCTAATGGTTTTATCTTGCAGTTGCACTGCGCGTTGCAAAGCATTGTGCAGATAACCCAACGGGCCGTGAACCATTTCCTGCTGTAGTGTTTTAGGTAGCGTTGCAAACCACTGCTGGTACTGCTGCTTATTGACCACCTGAACTCTGGTCGCCATATCGGCCAATGCTGTTCCATCTTCGGGTAGATTGACACCATTCAATTGCAGCAAATCAAGCAATTCATCCGAGCTGTCAGGTAGCGTACCCGTGTCATAACCTTCTGCTTGCAGTGCGGTTAGTATTTCAAATAAAGACTCAGGAACATTTAAATTATCAGCGCCAATATTATGACGACCTGGCGGATGATTGTAATAAACCAGCGCCAGTTTTTTATCTTTATTGGCCTTGCTTTGTAGTGCCAACCATCGATTAACCCGTTGCCCCAACAACTTGACCTGAGACGGAATGGTTTGTGATAAGGCAAGTTTCGCGCCTGTCAGATCATCAATACTCGACTCACCCATAGCCGCAACCACCATCGGCTGCGTAACGCCTTGCAATTCAGGCATGGCGACTTGATAGTGTACGGCGTCCCAACTGAGCCCTTGTTCTGATAACAACCAATCTTCCTCAGTATCACCACTGAGTCGGATCGCCTTTATCACGGGTACATTCAGCGCCTGAAATTGCTCAGTAACCCGTTCACGACCTTCGCCGCCACCGACAACAAAATTCTGCAATGATATTAACGCGCGAACAGGGCTATCCTGATTAACCAGTGTTTGCATAGCCAGCACGCTGGCCGGGCCCCAACCGGCAAGTATCGACATGCACCCGGTTGACTCATGTTCTAATATGTTGCACAACGCATCCAGTAATTTCTTCTCTCCGGGCCGATCACCCATTTCATAATCCAGCAGTACCACCCAGGATGGTTTTTGAGAGAAATCGAATTGATCCAACCGATAAAACTCATCCCGATAATAGGCCCGTATAGGCGCAACCAGATATGGCCTGCCTTGTGTTTCTGAACTGTTTAACAAATGATTCAAATGAGCAAATAAACCCTGCATATTGGCACTGCTGCGCCCCAACCAGAATAAACGTGACAACAACCAGTCATGCTGCTGAGGAAACTCATCCAAACGGGATTCGAACCACTGTTCAACATCCTGAACAGGATCTGGGTTTTGCATAAGCGCCTCAATATCGGCATTGAGCAGTAATGGCTGGCCATGTATTTGTGAGGCAGACACCAACTGACGATCACTATGCACGGCGACAAAATTATCAACCAGGCCTTGTTGCAGCGAACTATTCAGCAATGTGGCAGCATGACCAAACACCCCGCCAGCAAATACCAGCTTAGCCGACCGCAACAACTGCTGTTGTTGCGTCGGGTCAAGATCAAGCCACTGTTCAGTCG
>JAJFJK010000083.1 GCA_021774075.1 Nitrosomonas sp.
AAAAATTAATTCTTAAACCGCGATATCTGGTTTTGTTTGTATTTACAGTATTGCTGATTGCAGCTTCAATTTGAGGGTTTGATGGACTATACAAATATCACCTTGTGGTCAGAAACAGCGGTATTTCCGTTGTTATCACTAATGACGTTAACACCATTGTTAGCAATGGTTATCGTATTGTTCTTGTCTTCGTCAGCAGCGGCGTTACGTGTTGGTTTTATTAGCACGATACTGACGATTGCAATGAGCATTTACCTGTTACTGATTTTTGATGCCGACCTTCCGGGTATTCAATTGTTTGAACAAGTTCAAAACATCGCCTTTACCTACACTGTAGGTGTAGATGGTGCCAGTGTCTTGTTTATTCCACTGACAGCCATACTAACGCTTTTGGCACTAATTTATACATTAACTACCAGACGTTCCGCTGATCGTTTTCATATTGCCTGTTTGCTGGGTTATGAAGCGATTCTGATCGGTGCATTTGTTTCCATGAATGCCATGCAATTTTGGTTCTGGTGCGTGTTGGAATTAGTGCCATTAGTGCTTATAACACTGAGAACGGGTTCTGGGCAAAATAGGCGTTGGGTTGTGGCCCTGTTGATGCAGCATTGGGGAAGCGGATTGCTTATGCTTTTGGCTGGCTTCTTATTGTTGGGATTTGGTGTTATGGGGTCGGGAGAAATCTTATCTTTCGATTGGCTGTTCCTTTCACAAAATGATAATGAGCTGGAATATGGTACATTAATCTTTTTCTTGCTGTTTTTTGGTTTTGCCATACGCATGCCATTATTTCCATTTCATGGCTGGCTGCCAGTATTGGCAGAACATGGTTCCGTTGCGAGTGTTGGGATTTTCCTAGTTGGCATAAAATTGGGTATCTATGCTGTTATTCGATTTGTCGTACCGATGGTTCCAGATATTGCGCAAGAATGGACATGGTTTGTATTGATGCTTGGCTTAATAGGTATTTTTTATGGCGCATTACTAGCGCTCATGCAAGTGAACATTCGTCGTTTACTGGCTTTCGCTGTAATTAGTCATACCGGTATGCTTGTTATTGGTATTTTTGACTTTAACAAATATGGTATGGAAGGCAGTATTCTGCTTTCTATTGCTTATGGATTAGCTACAGCAGGCATGTTATTCAGTATCGGTATGATTTACAAACGTACACATACTGCATATATCTCTCGACTTGGGGGGATGTTTGATGCCAGTGCGGCCATAGCCGTTTTATTTGTAATCAGCGCATTGAGTACCATGGTCATGCCGGGCACACCAGGCTTTGATGGTGCTCATCTATTGATTGAAGGTACCATTAAAGGGCATGGTTGGCTCGTTTCAATCGCTATACTATTTGGTAATGTATTGGCAGCTGCATTATTGCTACGTGCTTTTCAGCAGATATTTATCGCTGCGCCGAAACGTTTCCAGGGGCCATATAAATACAAAACAAGTTCAAGTTCTAACCCTTCGCCAAGGAACGAAAGAATTATTGCGGGCGTCATTTGTTCATTATTAATTGGCATTGGTTTTCACACCACGCCGTGGATACGTATTATTGACCAAAATGTGGATTACAGAACTGAACTGCATTCAACGTACGAAGATAAACCCTACATGGATAAGGGTAATGCCGTGCATATAAATATTAAGGATAACAAGGAATGAGTGAAGCTGAATTTCCACTGCTAAGTCTTATTATACTGCTGCCTTTATTGGGTGCGGTTGCAATTGGATTTATTCGTGACATACACCTTGCTAAATTAATTACATTGGGTGTCGCGAGTTTTGTATTGTTGTTGACGTTATTGGTCGTGCTATTGTTTGATAGTAGTAAAAGTGGTTTTCAATTAATTGAGAATTACGCATGGATCCCTTCTCTGAATGTAGAATATCTGGTTGGGGTAGACGGTATCTCTGTATTATTTCTTCCGCTATCTGCACTGTTAACACTGATCGCTATACTTGCATCGTGGCGGTCTACACAAAAAAATCCACGCTTTCATTTCGCATTACTTCTTGCATTGGAAGGCATTACGGTTGGTGTTTTCTGTGCGCTTGATATGATGTTGTTCCTATTGTTCTGGGAATTGACATTGCCGCCACTGTTTTTCTTGATTGGTTTATGGGGCATTGGTTCTCAGCGCCGTGGCGCAGCAATGAAATACACATTGTATATGCTTTTTGGTGGTGTACCATTATTGCTTGCGATTATTTTGTTGGCAGTAAATCACTCTTCTCAGGTAGGCGGCACGATTCCATATGATCTTGCTTTTAGCTTGCCCGTGTTATTAGAGACCAGTATGCCGGCTGATTTGCAGACCGTCGTGTTTTTGTTATTTTTACTTGGGTTTGCAATTAAAGCACCGCTGGTACCATTTCATACTTGGTTGCCAACTGCGGCGATGGAAGGGCCGACTCATATTGTCGCATTGTTGGTAGGGCTCAAACTGGGTGTTTATGGCATATTACGATTCACTTTGCCATTGGCACCTATGGCGGCAATTGAGTTTAGTTGGATATTAAGTGTTATTGGCGTAATTACGCTGATGTATGGTGCATTAATTGCATTGCAACAGACTAATCTGCGTCGTTTGCTGGCTTTTTCCAGCATTAGTCATGTTGGCATGGTAATTATTGGCATAGCTTCTCTTAATATACAAGGTGTACAAGGTGCTGTTTTTCAGTTGATTAACTTTACTTTGGTTGCAAGTTCTTTGATGCTTGTGGCTGGTTTTATTCAGAGTCGCTTAGGTAGTACATATGCGGTTCACTTAGGTGGCATGGCCAAAGTGATGCCGCGTTTAACATGTTTCTATTTCATTTTTGCATTAGCAAGTATTGGTATCCCAGGAACGAGTGGTTTTCCTGCGGAGTTATTGATGATTATAGGTGCGCTAACATCGCATACTGGTTTGGGTATTGCCGCTCTAGCTGGCGCTATTCTTGGCGCCGCCTATATGTTATCTTTTACACGTCGTGCATTTTTTGGTCCAATTAAACATGATGATGTGGCTCAAGTTCATGATTTAAAAACACGTGAGTTTGCTTTACTTTGTTTACCTGCATTTTTGATACTGTTGTTTGGTTTTTTCCCAGATAGTATTCTTAGTATCAACCAAATGGCTTCAGAGGCTTGGTTGTTAAGACTGACTGCCCCCGTTCCATAATTCTAATTTGGAGTAAACGTTATGCTGCATTCAAGTCATGGTATTGATTATTTGCTTGACTTGAATGCGCGGCATGCGCAGGATTTTATTGATTTGGCGACCGAGCGACGTCGCTACCGAGGTGAACATCCAACAGAAATTGCTGCGCTAAAATGTATGGACGGTAGACTTAATTTGCCCGTCATGACACAAACTGCGCTCGGAATTATCCAACCTTACAGAAATCTAGGTGGTAAATTTGAGCTCGGATGGCCTTTTTTCCAAGCAACTCTAGATCAGTGGGTACAATATTCGATCAGTCGCGGTAGGCATTGTATGGTTTTTGTGACCTATCATTTTGCACGCGGTGATGTTCATCGAGGCTGTAGAGGTTTTAATTACGATACCGATGCTGCCCGAGATACAGCGATCAAGCTCAAAGACCAGTTTGATCGGGTGTATGGTAAGGGTGCGGTAATTCCAATAGTATGCGGTATCGAAACTGACCTTGAAGCATTAATTTTGCATGGCGAGGATGATCAACGTTCTGTTGATTTAGCCAATATCCGAGAAACATCTCAGCTTGAATTGTTTGAGTTATTACGTTCCCTCTACCCATCAATGCCTGAGAAGATTGTTAGTGACTTGACGCCATTAGTACATGGCAATATTCGCCATGTGTCGGAAATAAGAGCATCCAATAGAGCAATCGAAGATGCTGAACATAAGGAATGGGTTTTGGGTGTTGGTCGTGGCTTCGATTGGTTACATGTTATTAACACGGCGTTTATAGTCGGTCCATTTGATCCGCATTTGTCTGTTGCCATTGAAACGGCTGCCAATTTACTGAAAGGGAATATAGATGAGGGCCGCGTAGATCCGAGTAAGGGCATTGTTTTATTAACATCATCAGCCTATCGAGATGCAGCTGGCGCAGAATATCGTCTATCCAGAGAGAAAGCCTCTTTCCTGAGTAAATTTTCGCTGGATATTATAAAAGATAGAGTGCCGGGTTTGGTTCCCCACCTACAAATACTTACTGGTTTAACTGATTTAAATACCCGTAAATTTGAGGTGCTTGAACGTCATTGTGATATTCCAGTTTTTACAGCTTGATATAATTATTTTCTTTTGGTGAAATGGATAACGGCTCATTTGCGGTGCTCCAGTGATAAGCCTCAGGCTCTGCCGGGGATAATTTTACTAGAATATCTAGCATCAACTACTGGATAGGATAGCCAAATTCTACCCACTTTTGTTTTTTGTAATCGAATTTAACAAACAACTTGCCCAGAAGGAATTGGCGGGTGTATAGTCTTCTATAAAACAACAATAAACAAAAAAGGGTTATCGCAACCAAGAAATGATTACTAGATGTAAGTTTGGTAGTAACAAGACAGGCAATGGAGATTGTCTCTCGTCTCGCTGTAAACCAAGCTCGCCACTCGATCAGCGATTTACCTCAACGAAAAATATTATAAAGGGGAGATTCAAATGACGCACAGAATCGCACATGTCGATGACGACCCGGATATTCGGGATGCTGTCTCACTCATCCTGACTAAGAACGGATATCAAGTCGAGAGTTATCTCACTATGCAGGATCTTATTGATGCATTGAAGGATCCCGCCAATTTACCTGATCTGGCA
>JAJFJK010000084.1 GCA_021774075.1 Nitrosomonas sp.
GGCGTCGCTGACAGCACCTACATAGCCCACATATGCATGCATAGCGGCCAGCGCAGACAGCTCGCCAGAGACTCTTAAAATGGGCCTGGTGAATTCACTTAGTTTTGGAAAGCTGAGTGGTATTTAACGATTTGTTGTTCGCTTGTATGCTTGCCTTGTATTCCGCTAATTTCTTGAGTGCGCGATTGACAGTTGCTCGCGACCAGACGTTATTTCGAGTAGTTAAAATCCCACGCAGATTGGCTTCGATTGCTAATGCGGAATGATTTACATCTGCGCCAGAAGCCTGAAGTTCATTCAATAGATTATCTAGTTTCTGTGCTGTTTGTATTGCGTAAGATTTTCTTGCAATTGCTGAATAGTGCGTCGCTTTTTTTGTTTGTTCATTCGAACTTTCATTACTTACAGATCCTGCGGGCGTTGCAATCTTAAATAAACCGCTCTTCGGCGATAGTAATTCCTTCATGTCACCTGGTTTCAGCGTGTTCAGGCGCTTGTCTTGTTTGATACCGTATATGTGAATGCTGTAGGGGCGAATTTGCTTCAAAAACTCTTTACATGTATCAATATCCATATGCCTTAGAAGCCAACCCAAGTCATCGATGCATAGAGCACCACTTTCTTGCTCGGAAAGTTTTTCTAAAGCAGTTTTGAGATTAGGAAGCGATGCGAGGCTTTCTATCGATCTTGCATAATCGTAGATTAGTTCGAGCTTCTCAAAACCTTTTAGCTTGCGAAAAATTTCTAAATTGTTGATTTGCCGTTTTGCCGCCTCAACATCTCTCAGGTTTTTAAAGTGGCGAGGGCCACGTGTAATGAGTACATATCCTATCAACGCGGCTCTTCCTTGTAACTTTTGCGTTTGCGTACATAAAGGTCACAACGAACTTTCGCCCCGTATTGAAAACCCTGAATCATGGCGGGTTTAGCACGGGTTTAGCACGGTGCAAACTTGATTCTAATTAAACAGGGTCGCACCTTTATGATCAAGGCATCTACCTGATAACATTAATTATTTCAGTCCACAGCAGGAATATACCCGACAATATATTCCGTATGTCTTATAATGACATTAGAAACAAAATAGAGAGTGATTTAACATGAGTAATTCCCAAAAAACGGTACGCGATGCATGCGAAAGTTGGTTAAAAAACTGCCAAAGAAAAGGGTTGGAGCGCGCCACGATTAGAAGCTATCGCGGCCACTATGAATGTCATATAGACCAAAAGATAGGTGATCTGCTGGTCAAAGATTTAAAACGTTCGGATGTGCGGGAATTTACAGATGATCTGCAAGATGAAGGTGTCTCTAGGACAATGACACAAAAGGTTCTGTGTTCTTTAAGGGCCGCGCTGGGTGAAGCACTAGAGCGGGATTGGATTGATAATAACGTTGCCCGTGATGTTAAGCTGGCTCGGAACCGTAGACATGAAGCTGAGAGGGTGATCCCTACAAAAGCTGAGATCAGAACCTTGATTGAAAAAGTCCCTGAACGTCACCGCCCGATGATCACAACTGCGATATTTACCGGAATGCGACTATCAGAGCTGCGTGGCCTTACTTGGGATTGCGTTTGTTTTGACGTACAGGTCATTCGTATCGAGAAACGGGCAGACAGATACAATACGATGGGCAAACCTAAAAGCAGAAGCAGTAAACGAAGTATTCCAATGGCCCCGTCTGTTGTTCGTATTCTAACGGCTTGGAAAGATGTCTGCCCAAAAGGTGATTTAGGGTTGGTATTCCCCAATGGGGTCGGCAAATGTGAGAACCACTCAAACATCAGTAACCGCGTGTTTGCACCCTTATTAATTAATAACGGTATCGTTGACGTAGATGGAAAGCCAAAGTTCAGTTTTCACTCTCTTCGACATGCTGCCGCTTCTTTGTTCATAGAACAAGGTTGGAGTGCGAAGAAAATCCAATCCATTCTTGGGCATTCTACAATTTCCATGACGATGGATGTGTACGGACATCTATTTGAAAGCCCGGAAGATGACGTTGATATGTTCGCTAAAATGGAATCCGATTTGTTGGCCGCGTGATGGTGGTTAATTTAATAACATCAAAGGCGGTTTTGAGCCTATTCTACGTTTGGTATTCTTCGTCGGCCACCTGTTCCAACCAGTTAACACTCTTGCCTTCCAACTCTTCCTGGATAGCAATATGGCTCATCGCATGATCAGGTGCGGCTCCATGCCAGTGTCTTTCCCCCGGTGCGATCCAGATTGTGTCGCCTGGTAAGATTTCTTGAATAGCTTCGCCCTGCTTTTGAATGCGGCCAACACCAGAAATAACATAGAGCGTTTGTCCCAGCGGATGCGTATGCCAATTAGTGCGGGCACCAGGTGAAAAACTAACACGCAGTGCACGCACTCTAGCCGGTTCGGGTGCTGTAACGATGGGATCCATCATGACCGTGCCTGTAAAATAATCAGCACCGGCGAAGGTGGTTGAGCGGCTGTTAGCTTTGTGGATATCCATATGAGTTCCTTAATGTTTATATTTGGTTTTTTCCAAACAACTACAACAAAGCATGGAAGCTATGTTCAGCCAAGTTCCTTTAATGTTTTTTGGTAGTGATCCACTAATACAGATGGAAGAGATGATATTCTACTATTGAAATAGAACATAACGAATGTCCGTTTTGAGCTGTCACCTCAACCGATCAACGCAACACACTGGTTAAACCTGTCTGCAGGCGTTTCGAATTGCAATGTTTTTCTGGGGCGTTCATTTAGCTGTGGATGCGAGTGTCAGAGTAAATAAAGTTAGGCACTCTAATTCCCACAATCTTATTATAGATTGGCAAAGTTCGTTGTACTGCTTGACAAATAGTTAGGCTACATGGGTATTTATTGGTATCCAGAAGTGCTTTAAATACCTTATTCTCGACACCCTTAAGCCTTATCCGTGACAAGGTTATCAATACCATTTCTATGGTAAGTTTAACGAGGATCGGAGTAACGAGTGATGAGTAGTAGCCAAGCATTAAAACGTGCCATCGATAGGGTTGAGTACTTGCCGAAAAAACCTACGATATTATCCATGCTGAAGACGTCAAACTACGTGGCACCCACTTCTTTACCGCCATTAAATGCGACAGCAATTTCACCCCATCCAATATCGGGCTTACACCGATGCCTCAAATTCTTTCGGCTGATGAAGTAAACCCTCTTCCACCTCGCGCGGATAACGACACTACTGCCCAAGGATAGTGACGGTAGCCTTGTCCGCATAGCTGCCATTTAACCAACAATTGAGCAGCCTAAACTTGATAATTTCTGTCAGATGACCGCAATGAGCCCTTTTAAGACATTCACAATCACATCCAAATGACAGTTAATTCTACCGATGATGCGCCCATTTTAATTTTCTTCGCACACCTTTTGGTTCAAGATGTTTATACTTACCACCAGAAAACTTACTCCAATCCAATGCTAGCCCTTGTCTGATCAATTCAGCTCCAATATCTCGACCATCTGGCAGGTAACACGTCGCCACAAGCCGATCATGCGAGCGTTCACCATTCAATTTTGCCGTTACGACTTGGCCTTTGACAATTTGAACCATCGCCCACTTAGATTTTTGCCCCCAAGGTTTATCTAATTCTGGTGCATCAACACCAGCAAGACGAATTTTTGTTCTCTTAATAACTATAGTGTCTCCATCAATGACGTGGCATTTGCCTTCTAATACACCAACCTCTGGGAATACTGGCAATCGAACTTGCTCATTTGCATGGCGGGTTGATGGCTTGTTCAAGTGACTGGTGCTTTTTTTTCGGGGGGGCGGCTTGTAGGGCTGGCAAACGCTTTTAGTGCGGGTGGGTGGCTTGTACGAGTGGCGGCTACTTTTTCCAAAAAGCCTTAAAAGAAATCGAATTAGTCCCATAGTTTTCCAAAGATGCAAATTTACAATAGAGCCTGAATTGCGCCCACAATAAACGTCTAATACAAAATTGATCCAAGTTCCATATAGATGTCAAATTCAATGGGTTGAGTGCTAAAACGAATTGACCCTAAGCTTGTCGAGATGAATGACAACTAGGAACCCTTATGGTCTTCTTAGGAATCTTGAAGTACGTTTTTGAGAAAGACATTTGGATGAGCCATATTATGAAGCACAAACCAATTACATTGGGCGATAAACTAGCGCCTGTTGAACCCAATAAACCGGGTATCAATTTCGGTGCGTGGTTGCGAAACACATTATATACAGTGCTGAACTTCTCCCTGCTGACGGCAATTTCCGTTCTGCCCTTGTGGTGGTTTTTAATGCGTCCCGATATGGACAGGAATATCATACTGTTCCTCTGGTCCGCTCTGATTGCACTATGGTTGTTTGTTTATCGCAGGCTTCGTGCCGCCAAGCCCCGTAAAAAAGCAACGCACCCCAAGACACATTCCTTGCTGGCCAATGATCGTCAGGGATTTATGCGCAATCTGCGATTGGATGCGAAAACGGTCATTTTTGATGGCAGCAATATTTACCACTTTGGGCGCGATAATGGATTAGATGCGCAACCGCTTGGGCTGATCGTGTACCAACTTCGGGCCGAAGGGTATCGTATCGTTTGTTTCTTTGATGCCAATATTTATTACACACTCAGCGAACACGGTGCCTTCCTCAGTGATCAACAACATTCATTGGCGATGCTTGAAGACATTTTTGGGCTGAGGGCAGATGAAATCTATGTAGTGCCCAGTGGGGCACAGGCGGATAAATACGTTCTGGACAGTCTGAAACACCTGCCCATATCATTTGCTGTGACCAACGACCATTTCCGCGATTATGCCAAGAAATACCCAACGGTGATGAAGGGTAATCAGTGGCGCAAAGGTGTGGTGATTTCAAAGAACGAGATCAAGTTGCTGCAACATCGGCTTCAGAACCCAATTCGATTGAATTAGACGGGTACAACCGTAAGTGCTGAGTGGCTACACTATAGTGCTAAAACCACAGCTAGCCAACGGCAGCTTTGTCCGCATTGCTGACATTGAAGCTTATTATATTTATGAAACTTCTGCTTTATTTTCGCGCTGAATCTAAGCTAAAAACTGAAGCTTTTGCACAAGCCCACACGGAATCATAATCCGCGTGTCGGGGGTTCAAGTCCCTCTCCCGCTACCAATACTTTCAATGACTTAGCGCACATACTCTAACAAGATATTATTTCAGGGTCCCTCTGGGGGTACGTTTTGACTTTAATAAGTGTAAAACACCCTTTATTTTGGTACCAGCAAACTCAACTTAAATCGAAACCTGGTAATTTGTTGGTCTAAATGTACAGTCTGTCAGACCCACACCATCCAAAACGTATAAGTCCCCAGAGTTATTTGAACCATTATAATTGAAAACGCGTGCCAATCTATACGTACTCAAATGTGCTTCAGCAAAAGCTAACTCATTTGCTGACATGAAAAAACTATCGCCGATACCACCAGTTGTAGTTTTCACCTCGATATAAACTGTGCTTCCGTCCACATTATAGGAGCGGATATCATATCCCGCGCCGTCTCCTTCAACTTCGGACACATGCAAAACTCTTTCTGCCAATTCCGGCTTTCCCGCTTTGATCAGTTTTGATCGCTCCAGGTCCAGAACTAGTAATTCACCTTTTGAACCTAGATCTCGATTTGATGCATCACGGGCCATATAGTCTGGTTTTACGCGAACGTTGAAATTTCGCTTGCGGTTGTTACCAGCTTTAGCTTTTGGTTGAGGTGCTGGAGTTTCAACTAAGCTGTTTGTTTCAGTCCGAACGTCTACTTCAGAAGTTGCAGGAAATACTATTAACGTCTCATCTTTAATCAGAGATTCCCAGTCTAACAGTTGCCATTGGAAATGAACTGGCTGCTCCCGATCGGGATCATGAGTTAAGTATTTCAGTCGACCCATAAATTGGTACGGTTTCCCTTTCCCCGTACGTAGAAACAGATAAATATTATTTAGAAGTTCGTCGTGTGATATGAAGTTTTGAATGTTTGGCGTGGTAAGTTTTTGCTTGGGCTGAGATTGCCAAGTCAGCACCCCATCATCTGATACACTTTCATCAAACTCAAAATCGCCCTCTTGCTTGCCGAATGTCACAAAGAATACAAAGTCGTTTGGCCTGTCTGGAACAGATATAATTCCATGTAACCCCCATGAACCAGCCTGCGGAGTGAACTTGGTCTCAGGCGAGAATATGCTGTGCACTTCACGGCGCGTATATTTTGAAGAAAGCTTAAGAGTGGGCATCGTGTAATTTCCTAAAATATGAGCAACCAGGTGCTGATCTCAAACACTTTACTATATAGAAAGTCTAACACATTAGATCATACAAAATCTATATTTGTTGGGCCAACGATGCTGCGAATTGGTCCTATGAACGCGCAAAAATGTGGTAGTTACCACGTAGTACACTTGCCTCTCACCGAAATTAGCCAAAGCAAATGTCTTTGCCGAACCGAAGTTCTGCTACAATCGCAAGTGCCTTTAGGGCGCGAAGGATGTCTGCTGTTCCAACATTGTCGCTTACATACCACCCCGAGCGTGTCTTCCTTGTTGGTAAGTCCGTTCTACCGGCATGAACGTCGGCACTACATTTTGCAACGTACGCTCGCGTCCTCGCTCGCGTTTTAGAGAGACGTACTAAGGCCTCAGGCGCGACCAAATTTATCAAATCTACAACCTCAGCGAACAGCCTACCAAGGGTTGCCGCGGTCACGATTTCGCCGAGGACCTCTGCGCGATGAAGCCCATTACAGGTGGTCGAAATCGGTTCTTGCGGCTTTACTATAGTATCAGCTTCTGAGCTGGAAATAGCGACATCAAGAATTTCTTTTGCGTTTCTGGCAATAATCAAGTCCAACGCCTCGTTTTCATGTCGACGCTGAGACAACAGCAAAGCGACGGTTGGCTGGGTAAGTTGGGCAAAGAGAACTGAACTCGTGGTCATTTGTAATCCCTCCCTTTACGAAATGTACGCTTTTGGTCTGACGGACGTGAATGGTAGGCTGTGATGAGAGTGTCGCCATCGACCACAAGCTTGGTGCCTCGTAGCTTCTCCAGTCGTTGTATCTCCTGTTTGCGTCGTGAGATCTCACGTTCAACGTCGCGGTTTGTCAGGAGGTACGCATCTGGTGCGACGCGCGATGCGCTATCTAGAACCAGTTCGACGTCTGTATTCCTTAAACCTCTTTGGTTAAACCGCTTCTCTGCATGGCGGCACGGGATGTGATCAATAAGCATTTTCTACCTCATCGTCAGAGAATGAGTTGACGATACTCTCCATTTCCCGTTCTCGCTTTGCGCGCAATTCGGCCGGATACCTAGCTTCCAGCCAAGCTGCTCTTTCTTCTACTTTATCGTCCGCACGCAGGTCATCAGGGATGTCACGGATGCGCGCATAGCCTTGTTGAAGTGCAAGTTCAGCCCAGAGGCTAGCACCGCATATTTTCTCCAGCTCAGAGTGAAAAACGCAGGTTTGTTCGGGCAGCCCGTCCATTCCGATTGGAACGGCGATACCGGTATTGTCCTCAATGTCGATTTTGAGATTGTTCGCCAAGCTTGTTATGAAGCTAGCGAATGGATTGCTTTCGTCCGGGTCAAATGGCCAAACAACATAGTCGTTTACCTCTGCCGCTTCTTGAATGCTTTTACCGAAAAGGTCCTTGGATTCGATCGAGGCCTTCTCATCATCATATGCGTATTTAAAGTAGGTCCGCGCCTCTTGTCCTTGTTGTAGATGTTTTGGAAGCGTGTCGTAGTAGTTTTCGAATGCACTCGAATTGATTTCAAGCTTTTCTGTTCGTTCCCGAAGGCACAGCTCTGCTAATATAGCTGTGAACAGAGGAGCCATATCAATCTGCCGCTTTGGTGGTATTCCATAGCGTTCTTCAACAAATGTGAACGACAGAGCTGTGTCACCATCAAGGTAAGTGCTTAACTTTCTTAACCCCATGTGACGGAGCATAGCATCAGTAATAGTTTGTGCGGTTGGTGCATCAGCAAGTTTTTCAGGAGTTGTTCCAAGAGCCTTTGCTAACCGTTCGACCGTTACACGGTGGATCTTGGCAGGGTCGGCTTTGCCGGTCTCAATTCTGCTGATGGTCCTCCGGGTTAGCCCTGCCTTATCGGCAAGGCCGTCTTGGGAAAGATCACCACGAAGTTTCTTTAATGTCTCAGGATTAATGGGCATAACATCCTCACTTTCTGTCTAAACCCACTATAGCACCCATAAATATTGAGTAATAGAGTAATTAATGCGTAATTTACTCATACTAATTGAGTAATATAAAGTTTGAGATGGCTTATATGGCTCAAAATGTCCCACCATCGAGTGACGGCGAGCAACGCAACGAATGCAGTGAAGTGAAATTTGCCCAAGATGAGACATTGCTCGCCAACTCCTGCGAACCGGGAGGCCCAAACCGAACCTCTGCCTGAAACCCGTCGATGGGGCGGGGTCATTAGTAGGGGATTAGTAGGAGATGTACGTAATCAGTAGGTCCGCGGTTCGAGACCGTGTGGGGCACGAGTAAAATCAATGACTTAGTGCGTTTTGGCTCGAATTACTTCGGGCCAGTATTCGTTCTGGGGGACATATGGGGGATAAATTGCTGTGCCAAAGGGTTAATTAATGCTTATTTTAGGCTATTCCACGTATCCGCAAAGACCGCCTCGCAAAAACCGCGATCCTATGCGAGTTATGATTGCCGAAAACACTTGCCTGAACTCTACAATGAACAAACAATAATCTTTGACTTGAAAGCACTTTGGATTCTAACGTCCAGCATACATTTTATTGGAGAAATCTACCATGAAAGCGATAACTGAGTTGTCATCTCAAGACAATCACCCGCGCCTTATTCCTATATTTAAACAAAATGAAAGAAGGCTTCTATCGATTTTCATGTCTATGCTTGAACTTGTTCCAGAATTGCGCGGAAAGTTCTTTGAGCGTTGTGGGTACGGGTCTGGGAAAACATGCCAATACACAAGCTTTATGGAGCCAGAATATAAATCATCTAATCTACCAGATGTACGCCCAGACGGGCTAGTGCATTGTAAGAGAGGTGCAATGGTATGGACTGCCTTCATTGAAGCCAAATCCGATAAAGGTGCAATCAGAACTGAGCAAATGCAAGACTACACAAATCTAGCAAGTATGCTTGATGTTGATACTGTGATTTCCATCTCGAACGAGTTTGCTAAAGAACCAGTTGAACTACCCTACCATTTACCTGTTCCAAAACGAAAGAAACGGCATGTCGTTCATTTTGCATGGGCAGAATTGCGAACATTCATTTCACTATTTTTAGATGAGACGAGAACGTGTTCCGACATTGAGCGAGCTTTGATTTCACAATGTCTTCAATTCTTCTGGGAAAAGGAAAGCGGCATTCTAACTTATGATGCAATGCCACAAGACTGGTCAAAGTTTGTCGAGTCTGCGGGAACTGCTTTAGGCTTCAGCACGAGGACACAAGGGGTCACAGAAATAGTTCATGGCTGGCAGCAAGAACGCAGAGACTTGAATGCTAAGATACTATTTGAAACTCAACAAAGCATTGAAATACGTCATGGAGCTGGCCCACGTGCGGACCAAGAACAACGCCTAAAGTATGACCGAAAGGACTTGGCTGAAAATTACAAATTGACAACAGCCTACATGTTTAAATCTTCAAAGGCCCGATTGAGAATCCTGGCCGACCTTAGGTCTTGTAAAATATCGGCTGCATTGGAAATTTTACCACCGGGTAATAAGAAAGCTAAAGCTTGCGTAACTTGGATATCAAAATCTCTGGAACATTCAAATTTAGGAGACGCGAAAATTTCATTCGATTGGAAAGGTAGAGGCCCGGATGTAACGCTAACAGTCAGTGATCTAAATAACCATATAGACCATGTTTGCGAAGGGCAGAAAGACGCTCCCAAGAAAATTCGACTAATAAGGGAGGTGCAAAATGTGCGGCGTTTCAAAAGCAGAACTAAATTCATAGAGGATTTAGAAAGCCTTTCACTTGGGATAATTAGAGACAGTATCGAATGTGGGCTAGTTTGATACGATGAATTTAGGCCGATGATTAAAATACAGAACTAAAGCTACCAACAAATGAGGTCCTTAACATAGAGGCGTAATGGATATGGAAAACGTAGTGTTAATTTTATTCCTGGCAGGAGTAATAATTTTCATTTTGTACCTACTAAATTCATCAAAGAAGGGTACAATTAGTAAACTTGAGAATACGATTGCACAAGAGCGAGACTTAGCTTTAAGCAAAGTTGAAAAAATCCAGAGCCAAAAGCGGGAAAAGAGTGAATTAATTAAGTTGCAGAAAGAACAGCTAAGGGATTCTGATATCCGGCATGATGGAATTTTAAAAATTCTCAAAGAACGCGCTAAATTTTTTCCATGGTTATCAACAGCATTCGCAGATTTTGAAACTTACCTTGGGGACAAGGAAGCCTCCGCATTACTTAGCAAGAAGAGACCTGCACCTAAGGCAGCTGACAAAGTAAAAAAATTTTCGCGCCGTGCTGCATCAGCAGAAAAAAAGTTCAGACACATTAAGTATCGGATCGACCTTTATGAAAAATATTTTCCATGGATAACTGAAGTTACAGGCGACACATTGGATGAGTTCCTGAATGATTTGGAGGCTCCTTTAGATAAGGTGAGCGTAGATGAAAAAGGTAATGACGACCCTGTTAGAAATCATATATCTAAATATGAATATGAAAAACTAACACCTTGTGCGCGAAGCCAATTAGCATTCGACCGATGGAAGAGGAGTAGGAAAACCAATTGGCAAATTGGTCGAGAGTACGAACGGTTTATAGGTTATACTTATGAAAAAAAAGGCTTCAAGGTTGAATATTATGGCGCGGTGAAAGGCTTAGATGATTTGGGGCGCGACTTGATAGCGTCAAAGGATGGGAAAATTGAGATTATACAATGTAAATACTGGGCGAAGTCAAAGACGATACATGAAAAGCATGTTTTCCAGCTTTATGGAACAGTGATTGAACATACTATAAGCAATAATCAGTCTGGTGAAAATCTACCCCTATTCAGTAAATTTACAGAACTGAGCAACATAAAACCAGTGTTTATAACATCAACAACGTTAAGTGAAAGGGCGTCGAGTTTTGCCGAATTACTCGAAGTTGAGGTGCGTGAAAATGTTGAGTTGAGTGAATATCCTCAGATTAAATGTAATATTTCTAAAACAACTGATGAAAGAGTATATCACATGCCATTCGACCAACAATACGACAGGACCATCATTGAACCAGGTAAAGGTGAATTTTATGCATGGACTGCAAAAGAAGCGGAGGCTGCTGGATTTCGCCGAGCATATAGATGGAGGCCATCAACGAGTATTTAATGGCTGATACTTATACTTGGCAAAGACTACTATTGCTCTCGTTGGGTAAAATGGCTCAAAATAAAGAAGGGGCTTAACTGATGTCGGTTTCGTCAAAGATCTGCTTCCGGCCCTTAGCGGACGCTCGTCGAACTCTGGACGCTGCGGCGTTGCTTACACATTGCGGCCATTCGTGCATCGCACAGCAATTTCGGGGGAGCAATGGCAGCAGCCGGAACTATTCAGCTATTAACTGATGACGTCAAAACGGAGGATTTAGCCACAACTGCGACATGGCGATTTTTCTGACGCCATTAAAGGAATAACCATAGTTGCCGTTTCTTCCTTCTGTGATAATTTTTCTCTAATAAATAAGCAGATATTGCATCGGAAAGAAAATGGCAGATGGGTTTCTTAGAAATCTCATTCGATTGAAAATATTAATAAAACGGAGACATTATGAAGATTAGAACGCTGGATAGTTTTCCTGTAGGCCTTACAACCGGAGTGATTGCAACGTTGTTCTTGTGTTGGCTACTTGATCCTAGAGTTGGCCCGATAATATCAGGCCAGTCTGCGCAATTTGTCACAATCGGAGTCACGTTGTTGGCAGCTGCCATCGCTTATACTGGCATTCTCAAGCAAATCCGGCACCGGAGTGAGCTTGAGGAATTACGTCGTGGTATGGCTATGGAAGCGGAACGCGCCATTCTACCTCTTGCGCTCTCACGTGTCTGCGAGATCAGTCGGCGCGGTATTCAGGACATTGTCGGGCATATAGAGATTCATGGTACCCTCGCGGATGAGAGCATGAAGCTCGAACTCACCCACATCGAGAGTATCAAGGCGATGATCAGGGTTAGCGATCAGCCGGTGCGTGTGAGGTTGCAGGCTATTCTTCGTGGATACCAAGTAGCCTTGGCAAGTGTAGATTGGGATGATCTAACCGACCCACTGACTAAGAGCCCGGAGCCGCAATGCGCTGATGGGCATACCCGCATCTCTCTGTGTTACAGGTGGGCATTGCTATATGCCCTTGCCGAAAGTCTGTTTGATTTCGCTCGGGGCGCAGAACCCGTGCTTAATGAGCCCTTTCCAAACGAGCGCGTGCTGTCAGCGGTGAGGTTTTCTGGAGTGGTTGTTGATTGGTACACGGATTTCGAGGGTTTTCTTAAACGAGCCGTTGAAAGAGAAGCTAAAAAACCGCTTGCAGAATTATTCATCGAGTAGGCTAAATTTTACAACAAGTAGAACCTAACGGCTACCTATGAAGCTTTGCAATGAAAAGAGCGTTGTGCAAAAAACAGCTACTAAGGGCCTCATAGCGGCCTTCCGCGCTGCGGCAATCCATCGAAGATCGCGTTGAAGGAAACAGACGCGAACGGTCAAAACTAACAGCCACAGTCACGGGCGTTTTCGCACTCGTGGGTCACCCTAAAGGGGAAGGCCTTCTTTGCGGACTGGGTAGTCGCCATATGCAGCTTGTCCGGCAATGCGCCGGTTCCTGGCGATAACGAAGGCGACAAGCCTGTCCTTGTACGATCTATATTCACCGACGTTTGCCGGCAACGGAGAGGCGTCGAAACCGTAGAAAGGAAGGAAGAAGTCGATCGAGGTTCCGTCTCCTGAAATCAAATCCTGGAGCAAGAAATAGTCTACATACCCGTTGAAGTTTCCGAACAGGTTAAAGAAGTCGACATATCTTGCCAATGCCGCACTGAGCGGACTGTCTTGTTTCTGGTAATGCCGCCTGATGCACTCCAGGGATAGGTCAAACCTGTCTTTGACCTTTGGGTGAAGCCCGCGCGCGCCATTGATCGTAGGCATCGGGCCAACTTTTCGAGATGGAAAGACAATATAAGCACCGACCGTGCTACAAATTGTAAAGAACTGATCCAGCTCTTCTTCAGGCAATTCGTTGATAATTGGAGCCATTGCTTTGACATACCGATAGGTGTGTCCAATCGAGTCGCTGGACAGGCAAAACTCACCCAACTGAGATGTGTGATGCAGGTAGGTCTTGGGATGCTTATCTGAGAGAGTAAACGCGCTGCCCTCCGGCAACAGTTTACTCCAGAGCATCCTATGGTACCGACGCAGAGTCGGACTGTGGCTGTCAGGATCCTTTCCGGTCGGTGTGTCAGAATAGACATCGAACGTCGTGTCAATCGTGATGCTCATATAGCGGTACCCCTTGCGCAAAAAGTTATCACGCTGCCAAATATTTTGTAATGGTTAATTCGTCAGGTCAGAAAATGTTCTCAATCCCTGCTGGACCAGCCGTTGCTCTTGCCGAGTGGTGCCAGCTTTTTACCGGATAGGTTCACGCTTATTGCGGTAAACTGAGACTGGTTCGAATTTGTCTGACAGCACCTCTTGATTATTAACTTGGCCAAAACGCGCGCTGCCTCTAAGCTTTAATCAGCCGCTTCAAACACGGGGGAATAGATGGCAAAATCAGACGACGAAAAGATGCAGGGGCGCATTCATGGTGAACAGTTTGAACCCGAGCAAGAAGACAGTATGCTGATGCGGCTGGTCTTCATGGTACTGATTGCGATCATGATCTCCATTAGCCAGACAGTTTTGGGTTTGGCGACGGTGGTGCAATTTGTAATCATGTTGATTAACAACAAAAAACCGAACGAGCGGCTTGCCGACTTCGGCCTCGATTTGGGCATTTGGATAGCTAAAGCAGCCCGTTACCAGACGGCAGGAAGCAACGTTAAGCCTTGGCCGTGGACAGAACTGGACTAGGGTTCTGTCTTGGCCTTCTCCTGAGACGCTGCTTTAGGATAATCGTTCTGAAGGTGCTTTAGAAGTTTCGATGCAAGTTCACCGCTTCTGTAAATGGTGCGGAGTAATCTCATAAGTAACTAGAAAACACGTTATGTTGCACATGACGGTTCATCTAGCTCTCATCTCGATTGTGCATTTAGAATTATTATTAAAATAACGGATATGACGGTAATCTGCACTTATTTTACCATTATTATCTGCAATTGAATTATCAATTGCTAGGATTTTTAAACGCTTCCCTGTAATGAAAATAGTTATCCCAAAGTCCATCACATAAGTTGTTTCGTTGATTTTTGAAGCTATGGCATTTAACCATGTGAACTTTGTATGTTTGTTTATGCCAGCTTTACAATTAGGTTTGAATATCCAGTTTCTAGCAAATTTTGGTTTGTAAACCACTGGGGGGCAATACCCAGACGGTTTTTCTTTTACCATTGCCAGAAATTCAACTGATGTGAACAAATTTTTATCGTACCTAATGCCAGCCTTTTTTGTAAAACGCTGTAATGCTCTTATGCTTGCTGGCCCAACAACCCCATCTGCCCCACCAAGTTTGCAACCAACATTGTTTAACGCAGATTGTACTCCCCGTATTATATCTTTTGGATTAGTAGCAACTTTTTGCTCTTTTTCAGCTTTAAATTTAGCCGAAAATTTAGTCAAGAAGTCATCAATTTCCTGATGTCTTTTATTCTTTGCTGCGTCATCTCGTGAATATGTATTGATGGTCTCGATCTCATTGTTGTTAAAATAATACATTTCCTTTTGTGCAAACATTCGTTCGAATACAAATGGAGGAGTTTTGAATTCATTCAAGAACCCGATAATTTCAGAAGTAGTAAACTGAGCTCTGTAATTAGTCTTGTTTTCTTCTACCTTTTTATTGCCTGTATAAAATTGGTGAACTCCTAATTTCCCACCACTGTAACGTGGCTGACCTGCAAAAAACATATAGGAACAGGCCGACGCACAATCACTCTCTTTGGAAATATAGGTGTCCAGTTCTTTGTCATGAATGATGCCAGCTATAGAAAGGCCTTCCCAAACCGAGCCACCTGCACTTCCAAGAACAACAATCTCGATAGGGTGGTTTCGCATAGCTTTCCTAAATTCAAAACTATCGTTACGCTGTATATCCCCAAAGAAAAACAGTGCGTATGGAACATGGTCAAAGTGGTGAAAACTACCATAGCTCGTTGAGGCAAATAGATCATCATCTTGTGCATGAGCTGAATTATTAAAAATGAGGCACAAGCCAAGTAGAGAAGGAAAAAGTAATTTAAAATATTTAATCATCATTCAGTCGTGGCCTTAATACCCAAAAGTAGTTGTTCACATTAGAACCTGATTAACCAAGTAATGTAAATTCATTTTCAGAATAGCCACATCTGCTTAATCGCATATTGATCGTTTCAATCCTCAAGAAAAAAATCTTCATCCACTCTGTGAATTTCAAGGGTTCGTTTTATTCTTACGCCCACTTCATGTTCAATCATTAAATCCGCTAACTTCTGACCGTCGATTGTGATCACGCGTGCGTTTACTGTTTTTAAATACTCTAATGCACCAGATGAAAATCTGGAAGTTGTAACAAACACCCCTTTGTGCGCCGATACTCCTGCCAGCGTTCCTACAAATGCTTGTAACTCTGGGCGCGACACGGTGTTTTCGGGCGCATAACGCTTGGCTTGGATATACACTACATCAAGACCAAGCTTGTCCTGATGAATTATCCCATCTATTCCACCGTCACCTACTTTGCCCATAACCTCGGCAAACGTATCCGGCTTTCCGTAACCCATTGATGAGAGCAGCTTGACCACGAGGTGTTCAAAGAAAGCGGGTGAGTTCTGAAGAATTCTTTCTAGAATTTGTTCACTTAGTACGGATTCAATTTCCTCATATGCTTGGCCAATTAATTCTTCTGGGTTCTCATTTGAGTAATTTTCTACAAGTGGGGTGGAAGCTTGGGTTTTATCTAATGATTTACGTGTGCCTTTCCGACTGAGGAAATCCTGAAAGGCAGGAATAGTTCGAAGGTACTTTGAATCCAGCTTTTCGATGTCATTGGCAAGGACATCTCTACCACTTTCCGTAATAATGAAGTGCGCTCTTTTTGGACGTTTTATTAATCCAGCTTGTACCAGATACGACAGAGCCCATTGTACCCTACTTGAAATAAGCTTTTCAGTACCTGATGGGATTGTTTCAGCAAGCTCGTCTGCAGTCAGTTTTAACTCTTCAGAAATATGGGCAACTGCATCGCGCACTAACCGTTCATTCGTGGAATATCTGAGAACCGTAGGCATTAATTCTTCGTAGCTAGGAATTGTCATATTTTTTCCTTTTGAAAATGGATTACCCAATGTAGTTTGTTTTACAATCATGCATTGTAATGTTTACCGTATCTGCTCCTTGGTGTGGAGTTGCAAGCTGCAGAGATATCATTAGGAATTCAAATCAATTTGAATCCCATTTTTTTAACGCTATTTTTGCTTCATGCTGCTGTTGATCCTCCAGCTTTCGTTGATTTTGTTTCTCCCATTCTTTTTTAATCACTTTAGCCTTTGCCGCAACTTTAGCATGTAACGCAACTTTAGCCTTTGCCTCCGCGTCAGCCACTGCCTTTGCCGCAACTTTAGCCATTATCTCCGCGTCAGCCTTTATCTTTGCACTTATTGCACGTTTTTGCTCTTCAACCCTGATACTAATATATCGATACTTTGCTTTAACTTCATCTCCATCGCAAAGTGTCATTACCTTTACCCAGAGGGCCTTTGACTGCTTATTGTTTTCTAGTTCTTTTTGAGCTTGAAGATACAGTTCGGCGTCGTCTGATTGAACATCCGACACGGTTTCAGTTTCGTGGGCCATGTTGTGATGTTGAGTGTTAGAGATGTTCGTTTTAGCGTCGTTTGTTTGAACTTCCGACACGGTTTCAGTTTCGTATGTCGTGTTGTGATGTCGAGTGTTAGAGTTGTTCGTTTTAGGGCAGATTTTTTCTGATGTAATTGTTTCCAATTTTAAATTATCACTGGGGGTTACTTTCTGGTTCGATTTCACTCGCGAAAGTCTAGCTTGTACACTTATTATCAAGCCGAACAGATATCCCGAAAAGGTCACAGCAGAAGCCTGATTGGAGGAGAGGATGATATTAAAGCCGATAGTAAATAAAACATTAACAAGGATGGAACATCCAATATAGGCAAACCAACGAAGCTGGTCGCTTTCTATTTGTGACAACCGTCCACCGATTGGAAAACCTATTGAAAAACCAAATAGCAATAATAGAGCAGCGGATAACATCCAAGAGACCTCCTCTTTCACAACAATTGAGCAGAGAATACTGGCTGCGGTCAAGTGCATTTCTAAAGAGGCAGATCAATATTCATACAAGAACACACTTGCACACGAGACATCGAGGGCTCGCAACTTGGAGTGCTCATCACACCCTTAGGGGCTGACTTCAGACACATTACCTATAGAGACCAAAAAAATTGACTTAGATCAAGGTCATATAATTGGCGCATGCTATGCATTCTTATGACATATGATCCTGAATTAGCGCGCTTAGGGGCATTTGTGCACCCAGCTTCGTTTAATCTGACAATGCTTGTCGCAGGAGTGGCACTAAAAATGACAAACCCGTTGGTTAAAGAATGGCAGGAAGAATTTTGAGCTATATTTCTGAACTTTTTTATAGCTTGACCGGAAGACCAAATCCTAAGGCGAATGATATTTCGGAATTAGTGTGGGACGGTCCGTTTTGGAAAACGGCGACAAGCAATAGTGTTAGCGAGTTGATACAAACGGGAGCAGACATTAACAGGGTTGTTCGATATGGATATGCTCCCATTCACTACGCTGCTGAACATGGCAAACCTGAGGCCATGTCAGCACTAATAAATGCGGGCGCAAAATTAAACGTAAAAAGTGATGACAACGTAACTCCACTCCACTCAGCGGCATCAAATAAGTACCCGGATAACGTCAGTTTATTGTTGTCCGCCGGGTTGTACGTAAACGCGGTAGACCGTGATGGCATGACACCTCTTCATTATGCCGCGCGTTCAGAGAACCCAGATAACATCACTATTTTGCTGAAGGCAGGCGCGCGTCTTGATCAGAGGGATAGCAAAGGACGCACGCCTTTTTATCAAGCCTGCGGTAGTGAAAATCGCGATTTATTCTACAAACTCCTCGAAGCAGGTGCTGATATAAATATACGGGACAACAACGGGTGGTCCCCTCTCCATATGGCAGCCATATCAGGTCCCAGCGACATAATTTCTTCGCTATTGGAGGGAGGCGTTGATGTTGATGTACGCAACGACTGGGGCCTTACACCGCTTATTTTCGGAGCGTCGGGAAGCGAGCCCAAAAATTTGCAAGTGCTGCTTAACGCTGGTGCCAATGTTAACGCAAGAGATACAAAAGGGTGCTCCCCCCTCCATAGCACAGCCGAATACCCGGTCCTTGGTTGTGTCAAACTATTATTGAATGCTGGTGCGGATGCCAACGCTGAAGATGAGAATGGTAATACACCTATCCACATTGCTTCTACTGTGCGCTATATACCAAATAGTATTTCCGCCTTTGTTGAGGGAGGCGCAAACATAGATGCTAGAAATAGTAAGGGATGGACACCGCTACACAAGGCCGCAGCTTGGGGGTTTCCTGAAACAATTTCAGCACTACTCAACGCCGGTGCCGACGGAAAACTCAAAACTAATGAAGGGAAGACGGCTTTTGATTTAGCAAGTGGGAATTATCGACTGCGACGAGATGAGGATAGGAAAGCGTACTGGGCTCTCAATAATGCTCGATACAAATAGCCAAGTTTAACAGACGCAATTGAGGACCGAACTTATTGTTAATATATAGGTTAGATCAGCCAATACAATGCCCACCATTAGAGTTTAAACGTTGAAGGCAGCAACATGACCGATGGAATTGGGGTTACCCTCAACAATTGCCTGATATCTATTATACCCAACGAAGAAGTGTTTCCGCCTGGCTAATGACACTGTGCCTATATGTAATTTTAGGCAATTGCTTTCTAACCCTTCAGCCCATTAACGTTAAACCCTGCACAAACAAATCTAATCACCTTTCTGCCCAAGCCCGGCCGAATTGTGTTTCTGCGTGCAAGGCTTCCTGCAACGCAATCAAAAGCCGGACGTTCTTCATGAATTTGGGTCCTGACATACCAACTGGAGGCAGGTTAATTGGATCAAACGGGTTATCAGATGCACCCATCTTTCGCCGCAATTTGACAATCTTTGACCGCAGCCGTTCTCTAGGGCTTTCATATTGGCTGTGGTAAAGTATCCCCTTGCACGACCGGCAACCGAACATGGGGTCGCCATATAGCACCGAGCTACGTGCGCTACAGCCTGGGCAAACGAACCACCTGCGAACACCACCATAATTACAAGGCGTTTCGTCTACACAAATATATTGCGTACGTCGACCTTCGCCACCGATGAACACTACAATCAAGTGGTTGTCGTGCCAGTTGATCCACACGGGATAAAGTGAGCCGTCAGGGAACGTCGAGACTGTAATCGGACCATCATTTTGATCTAACCCTTCGGCTAGAATTTCCTTCATGGACAGGCGGTGCTGGTTTTCGGCGAGCCGGATATTTGATGTTTTATGCAAGCGCGTTCTTCTCGAAATAATTAACAAATCATGTGGTACCATAATACCTATGTATTAACCAAAATGGAAGGGACCAAAGCGAGCAATCAGTCGACAATAACGGGGCAGATTTGTCGTAAATTCTTCAACTAACAGATTGATAGTGTAGATATAACTGTGATCAGAGGCGGGTGGCGCGAGAGGGGACATGCGCTCCTGTAAACAGATTATCAGTGAAAAAATGTAGGTATAATGCTTTCCGTATGACGGGTTTTGATAACGTTATTGTACGCCGTAGTGCATTATTGCTTGTAGAGAATACGTTCTCTTTAACTTCTGACGAGATGATTACTCAGACAGATGCGAATGACAGCTTTGAGCCCATATTGACGGATATTACGTAACGTAAGAATGTCAGCTTTTAGTACAGCAACGCGCGTTAAAGATGAAACCGATTGTGGCGAAAGAGCGTGTTTCTAATTGAAGTTTAGCTTCTTCCAACATAGTCGATTGTAGGCGCGCTGAGGTTTGAATAAGCTCCTCCAAAAAAGGAAGGGACTCAAGTGAAGCAAATTATCTGGCGAACTCCATTTGCTATCTTTGGTGCATTCGGTTTGTTGTCGTTGTCGACTGGCGGTGGTGTCATGCAAGTCGACAGCAATGTTGAGGCATGGATTGCTATCTGGGAGGCTATTACGCTACCCGTCTGGCATTTCGTGCTTTGGCCATTCGAAACATACATGAAGATTAACATCCCAAACTGGGTTCTTAACTATGGAACTGTGGGACTTGTGGTATTCGGAATGACCCTTCGGTTCTTTTTCTATTTTTCAGACCCAGACAGTCGCATCCGCGTTGCTGGGACAAGTGAAGGCTGGACGTTTGGTCGATACGTGCTTTTGTTTTTGCTTTGCTTGTTTTTTTGGCCAGTATGGATGCTATGCGTTTTGGCCGTTAATGGAATGTATCTCTTCGGAATAACTGACGCTTTCAAAAATAGGGACCATCCTAATTATGTTTTGTTTGGCGAGGGGCTGAAAGTTTTTTGGGAAACCGCGGTTTGGTTTATCCTGTTGATCGCTATCAACTATGCACTTTTGTACAAGGATGGAGAGCTTCGTTGGCAAGCGGTCAAAACCACTGGACAGGCTATACACAGCCCTTTTGGATAAGCTTAGTTAGCGGACATTGATGGAAGCTACGGCAAGGGCAACTTTGTCCGCATAGCTGTCGTTGACGGGTATCCCGTTTGATAAAGGTTTGGTTTAATAGTACGGTTTCGGTTCAACCAAGTATCCGAGCGATAGTCTAGGAGAGCAAAAATGGCTATCAGTCTGGAACCGCAGCAGTCAATTTCGCTTCACTTTTTCTCTACTATTCTTTGCCTGGTTTGCTTCGCTTTTCCAAGTTACCCGATGACATTTAATACAGAGCCCGCGCAACTTGAAAAGGGTACGATGATTGTTGGGAGAGGGCCAATCGAAACGGGAGACACGGTTCGCTTTGAGGCTGCTATAAAAGCACATCCGCCTAGTTTTAATGTTCTTATGGTGACCAGTCCGGGCGGTGACGTCCATGAGGCTATGCAATTAGCAAAAAGTATCAAAGCCAATTCATTCAGCATTATCGCTCATCAGGAATGCGCTTCCGCTTGCGCCCAGATACTCTTCCCCGCTGGAGAATACTCAATTCTAACGCACGGCTCGGTGCTCGGAATTCATTCGTGTTCTGATACTTCGGGAAGTCGTCATGAGCTTTGTAATGAAGATATTGCAAATTTTGCAGTATCAAACGGCTTTCCATACGGTACACTAGCCCATTTTTCTGCAATGTACGGTCCAGCAGATATGAAATGGATGACAGAAATATCAGCTCGTTGCTTTGGTTTCTATCGTGGCACTGATGACCCCAAGCCTATTCATGGCGGACGCAAGCCTTGCGTTGCCGGATTTATCCATTCGATGGGAAAGAATGTTACGTTTAGGCCATTTGGCCCAAGTTTCGATTGCACTAAGGCGATAACCAAGGTGGAACGTCTATTTTGTATAGATAAGGAGCTAATGCAAAGCGACAGAATTCTCGGCCTTGTTTATGATACAGAATTGAAAGAGAGAGATACCCAGGGAAAGGCTAGGCTCCGATCAAAACAACGCCGGTGGATTAAAGACCGCAATGCTGACTGCAGACGATTTATTACTGCAAGTATGGATTTTATGAGTACAAGAGAGGCCGCGTTGTGTCTGTATAAGTACAACGAGGCTAGGATTTACAAACTGATAGACAATCCGTTGCTGATACTGCGCTAGGCGGTGTCGAGGTCCGCATAAACGCCATTCACACTACGATTGATGCTCTTGTGGCGGCTAACGGCAGTTTTGAGCCCTTAGTGTAGAAATAACGCGGTGCGGCCAATGTCTGCTTGTGTAGACACTGGCATTAGGCCGCCAATTATTTCGCGGCCAAACGTTCGTCATCAAAGCAAAAGGCTGTTACCCAATCGGTGTTTAAGACGCCCAGCTTGGCGCAGGCCGCTTGCGAGGCAAGGTTCTCGGCCTTGATCCCAGTATTGAACGCTCGCATGTCCTTATTTTCCCACATGTATTCAATCGCCATAGCCCCTAGCAGCCCAGCCAGTCCCTGTCCGCGGTAGTCTTCGCGGGTTGCCAGCACGCCCCAGAAAGCCTCTGTTGCACGGGGCGTGTTTGGTGCGTGCATGGCATAGGACGACGCGGTCGCCACAGGTGCACCGTTGACGTCCATCGCGATCAAATTAATCCCTGGAATAACGCTGCCGCGCATAAGCTCACCGGGCATCGCAGTGAGTCCACAACTCTGACACAGTTCTATAGTTGCTCTGATCAGTGCTTTGGGCGTCGTCGCATCCAACCGGACAACGGACAGGTTCTTTGGTGTAGGACGACTGCTTAATAAGTCTTTGCTTGCCTCATAGGCCGCGCGTCCACCCCGATGATACTGACTTTGCGCTGTCCGCAAACCTTTGGTTTCTAGCCGTTCCAAGAGCGAAGCAACGCCAGACTTAGGGCAGTAGAAGCACATTCCCAAGCCTTGCAGATGCGCGAGGCTGGCCATGATCTCGGCAGTGTCCTCTCCAGGATCGCTCAAAGAGACAACGGTTCCGTAGTAGGCGTAGCGGGGATGGCCCTTAACAAGACGCCAAACGTCTTCGCCACGCTGAATAAGTTTGCGTTGCGCGGGATTTCCAAAAAGTTCTGTGTACGCGATCGCCTGAGCCCCCATTATCTAGTTTTTGCTCGTACATAGGAACCATGTTTGGCGTCAATTACCAATCATAATTGGCTCCGACACCGTTTTTTGCCGTCAGCGTTTCATAACACAACTATTTTTAAGCATCACTACTCACCCAATAGCGGACATTGACGATACGCCAACTAACGGCAGCTAAGTCCGCATTGCGGCCATTCGCATGACTTGAAATCAATCCTGAGAGCGTGTACTATCAATTTTGCATTAAGAGAAGGGTTCGACCCTTCACCAACCTGCCAACCCGGCAAGGTGGTCTCCATACAAGGGATGCGGCCAGATCGGCAACGAAGGGGCTTCACCACGTTAAGACCAGCTTGCCCATTTAAATGGGAGAATATCATGATTTCGCGTAGGAACTTTTTAAGCGGTGCCGGGGCGTTAGCGTTCACGCCGTTGATAAGACAAGTCGTCGGCCACTATGAGCGGTTCGAACAACCACTACTAATAAAACCTAATAGCCCCAAACGGGTTTTCTTCATGCATCGGGCTGAAGGACGTGGGTACCGCATTGTTACTGATGCCTTGAACTTTCCACGCAAGTTAGTTCGCCCCGAAGTTTTGGAACGTCACTACGGTGAATGGGTGTATAATAAAATGTCTCAGCGCGACCACTGGAAATTGATCGACGAGGGTGTCTTCAGCGGTGACGATCTCTTCCAACCCGCGTTTATGAATAATGCCTTTGACGCTTGGTCCTACAACTACACACCCCAAGTCGAAGCACACTGGCTTTTACAGGATTATGGACTGGGACCCGAAGCGTGCGAGGAGGCCGATATCGGGCTTCAATTTACCGAGGTCGACGGTGAGTTCAGTGGGCCTACAGTTATATGCAACGGTGATCTTGCTGCATCACTCCTCCAGGCCGAGTTAACGACGCGTGGGCATCGTATTGAAATTCAGATGGAAGAGCGTCCTAAAGATATAAAAATACCTTGGAAGGAGTATTTGATGAATGGCGGCAATCGCGATGGAGTTTAGGTGCTACGACGTAGCTTGGCCGTACTAATAATCACTCCTCCAGCGGCAGACGTTATCAAGGCCCTGTCAGAGGAAACTTGCAAAGCCTTTTCTCAGCCACACAATTAGCCAGTCTTACAAAAAGCCAGCAAGGGTTGCTTTTAGCTCTTTCTCAATCGCTTTTTCACAGTTTGATCCACTGAAAACTGCGACCTCTTGGCCCGTTTTATTATCTACAATGCTTATATCGTAGTGCAATGCCGGCCCACCACCAATGCACCAATCAAATTGCTGTTGAGCGGTAAAAGCGGAGTATCTTGCTGGATATTTCGCGCCAGTGGTAACGTTGGTGTACTTACCTACAGTTCCAGTTGAAACGACACTTTTACCTGTTACGTAAGTAACCCATCCACTACTTTTAAAGGTTCGCTTAATGGCCCCTGAAATTCCCCTGATACCAGGGGGGACCATAATTGATTTATCTTCTGCAGGGCCATCAAAATAAACCTCATTACTGCCACTCATGCAGCCTTGCAAAAAAATTACTGACAATGCTGCCAATAGCGTGGGTTTAATTTTCATTTGGGCAATCCGATCAATTTTCTTAGTTTACAAATGCCAACACTAACTAAAAAAATCATTTTGACAATTAGATGTTAGGCATTCCAACGTAAATTAAAAATTGGGCCGCAGCCAACCAAAAAAGTGGGGACGTGAGGCGTGAGTGCGCGCCACTGGTTCCAAGGCGTACGATAGAGAAAATTGTGAAGCAAACACTCTATCTAATAAATGTCCCCAATTCCTATATTATCCATGTTGTTCTTACGTTTACAGTGGGGACATAAGGGGACTGGTGCAAATTATTCTCACTGTTTTTCGCAATCACAATGCCACTGTCCGCAATCTTTCGGGGCGACTTGGCGAACCATCGTTATTGCATTCGAACTCTATGTCCCCACATTCAGCAAGTGCCGTTATTTCGTTCTTCAAGTCTGGGTAGTTTCGTCCACGGCCTTTGACCTTCTGTAGTAAACCCGTTTTTCTCACCCAACGATCTGGGCCAGCCTTCTCTTCCAGTTTTTTAAGTGAACGAAGTATGCCTTTTTGGAGCTTGTCCCGGTCGCCATCACTCGCATGTTCTTCAGCCTCAGGTATCAACTCTTCGAGGTTTTTGTAGACAAATGACTTCGCCCAAAGAAGAATATCCTCAGTTATTTTTGGTGCGTGCAAACAGTCATCATTGAAAGCTTGTCCGAATGCAACCACTCCAGCAACTCGTAATATTTGCTCATACGCACGGGACCATAGAGCTCGTGCCACGCCGGTCGTGGCCTGCTCCTCACATTCTTGTCGTATGCCCTCTAGACGCTGCTCAGCTGCCTTCTCCGGGGTGATTGCAATAAACATATGACCATCCATTCCATCAACCGTCATTGTTGCTTGGTTCTGTTTTAGACCTTCTGCGAGAAATTTATTTCTTAATCCTTCTATTTGCCGCGAAATTTCACTTGGTAGGGCGGCAGCGTTAACCTCGGACAGGAGCTTGAGTAGCGGAGTTCCGTCAACCTTCAAAACAAGCATTCGACCCAACATGCCATCCACAACTGTATCCACAGACATGGCATCATTGAGGGCTTTTGGTGTCGTCGTGTGCGCTGTTATCAAGAGTGGATGGTTTACGGCTGGTTTAGGGTTCTCAGACGAGTAAATTCTCTCTGGCAAAGTTTTTGCGTACATTGTGTGAAGCTTCATGGCCATCGTAATAATACCATAGTCATGACCGCCATTTGTGTCCTTTGAAGCAGCTTTTAGGAACCGTCCAAATTCATCATTCGCCCACATCTGAACCGGCTTGTGGTTGAGGGCACGATGCATCGCTGCGGAACTAGCATATGCTTCAGCTAAAAATATGTCGTCACTCAATCTGCATATCTCGTGGACGATATCACGCGTAATTTCTTTGCCTGTTCCAGTTTCGCCAACGACAACAACTTGAAGCCCTGGGGAAGTTTGGAAGCCCGGAGTAACAATTATGTATCTGCGTTGAGTGAGAGCACTGACGGCTGCCAGAGCACCACCTAACGCAGGCAACCTAGTTAGGCGATTGCTTCGCTGAGCTCCAAAATCGGTCAAGTCTTCAACAAGCCCTCCAGGGCGCGTCAAGTATTCATCTAACAGTGCCTGGTCTTTAGGTTTTGTAGATTTGTTGGTGTCCTCTTGTATGTTGGGCTTATGGCGCGGCGTCTTCGCTGTCTTCGCTATTTTTGCTGCTAAGTCTTCCACTGATCCGTTCAGTTTAAAATTTTGCGCCACACGCTGCCACGCTTCTGGTTCCCACCCATGCTTCTGCGCCCAACGGATGAGAGTACCTATTGTTACCAGTTCTTTAGGTTCGATAGGATTGATCGCAAATCCATTCCATTTATCTAGTAACAACACGTCGTAATTTGATGCGGTTTTAGACCATTCATCCCACACATCGAACAGTTCATATCCTTCATCGACTAATTTAAGTGCCATACCCACAGCAATCCACGTATCGTAGCCACTTGCAAACTTGGGAGGTAGCGTGGACAGCATTTCAGCAGCGCATTTTGCTTTCAAATGTGCCGGAAGATGTTCGAACCAATTGGCCCGACTGGTTTTGGCTCGTGTGGAACTTTGAACTACTCGTTTACCCTTCGGTGCAGATATTTCGGTTTTATTGGCACCCAACACCTCTGTATTGCGCTTCATAACCCAGTCAACGAGTTCAGGATCATCTTCAATTTCAGTTTGTTTTCCCCAACGATCTAGGGATACCGTGAAAAACTTACTATCCGAACCAATATACCCCACCCAGTCATTGCCGTCGTCAAAAGTTATCGGTTCTTTATCAAGCGGCCTGGCAATAAGAACATGTAGCCCTGTTCCCGATGGGCTGATTTCCGTGTACGAGTTGAACTCAGGGATATCTGCTTGATTAACCTGACCATCTTTCAGGACGCCGTCAAAATCTACGCATACAATCGCGCTACCCGCTCGTGGTAGGTATCCAATCCCATAATCATCGCCCAGCGATTGGGCCAAATCCCAAGCTTCATCAAAATTCAATACGGCCGCCTGTTTAGCTCCAATGTTTGTCCCATTTTGAGATTGTGGAATTTTTTGCGGTTTATTGCCGGCACGCTGAACAAGCCGGTACGGTAACCAATTTTTTTCGGCTTTTGCCTTGTCCCAAATGGTCATTTGGCCCGACTTTCGCGCAAATTCGAGGGAAGCTGTAGCTCTAGACAAATGTCAGTACTTACGGTTTTTGGGGCTTCTCGATCACTCAGATACTCATCAAGGGTTTCTGGACTAATCAAACTCTGGCGACCGATTTGAACAACCGGCAGCCCTTCTTGTATTAGTTTTCGGACACGCTTAGTCGACCAGTTGCGCTCTTTTGCTATGTCGTCTACCGACTTTAAGTTTCTAGAATAATCGTTCATTGGCTTGCTCCTACGTTTATTTGCCTGGAGCCTCCCAATATTAACATATTTTTAGAGAATAATACGAAATAGTGCTGGACTAATCCTGCGCTCTTTTGAGGAGTGCTTCGGCTCGTCGGTACTGTAGTTGGACTGTGCGAAGTCCTTTCTTAGGTTTCTTTCGAAACTCTTCCTGCGCTTGTTGCAACGTACACTTTCCTTTGAGAATAACAGTTTCCATCCTTATTCTATTGATGGCGGCATAGGCTTCGTAGTCTCTCCAAAGGTTAGCTCCACCTGGACGATGGAATGGGCCATCTAGCAGAATTTTGATGACCATCTTCCGAACGTCATCATCAAACTCACCGTCTAATGAAAGATATTTGGCGAGTGCGGAAGACTTGCCTGTCATCGCGAACTCGTTCCAAGCATCCAACTGAAGCTCTACATTATGCGCAGCTTCGTATTCTTCTTTGTACCGCGAATTAATCTCATTTTTTCTTTCATCACCACTGCTCATTATTTGTCCTCCAGGTCGGCAACAAACTTCGCCCATTTTTCTAGCGCATCGCGTTTTTCATCGCGGTAACTCGCGCGATTGTATACTGCAGTAATTGACGTATCGGAGTGCCCTAAAACGCGCGCAATTGTGAATTGAGGGATATTCATTTCAGCCATTCGAGTGGCCGCTGTTCTGCGGATATCATGGAGACGCCAGTTACTTACCCCAGTTTCCTTATCTATCCGCTCCTTGAAGCGACCAAATCCACTTATCGGAGTTACTCGAGTTGTCGAAAATAGAAAACTTGAGTGCCTTGTAATGTTGCCAATGACTGCCCAAGCAACAGATGGTAGTGGCACCTCATGTCCACGTTTCTGTTTGTGCCGAGAGATCGGGATAGCCCACAATTGACGAGCTTCGTCCAATTCAGACCATTCCATCCCGGCGACTTCAGCGCGTCTTTGACCCGATAGTATAAGGACCTGCAAAAACGGTCCGAATGGATAAGATGCCTTTTTAGAAAACTCCCAAATGGATGCCAGTTCAGTATCGGTTAGAACTCTTTCTCTGGCTTGTGTTGTGTTTTGTGGAGCCACAAGAACGGCCCACGGGTTTGTAGGAATAATCGATTTGCCTGCGGCCCAGCGAAAGAAGGGACGCAAGTATGCAAGTGTCATGGCTGCTCTGTTTCTACTCGAACGCTTTGTAACTAGGTCTATTAGAGCAACGCCGTCTAACGCCGTAATCAGATCGATTTTCTTATTGCCAATAAATGGAAGCATGTAGAGACGGGCAACTTGTTCAACATCACGCCACGATCGTTTCGAGAGTTTGATTTCATCCAAATACTTGGAAAAGATGTCCGTCACCGTTCCGGAAACTCGTATGCCACTTTCTTTGCGTTCTGCAGCTTTAATACGCGCCTCCGCCAAACGAACATCTGGATATTTTCCGAGGGTTACTCTTTGCTGGTTGCCGTCGCGAGAGACTTTAACTGTCCAAGTCTTTGTGCCGTTGGCATTTACACGAATGGACAACCCCGGAAGTGCCGCATCGCGGACATCATAGCGAGTATCTCTTGGTTTCAATGATTGAATGGAACGATCTGTCAGTGTCTTCATGGGTTCAAAATACCTTCTCGGGGTACCTTCAGGGTACGTGGGGTCCGTTGCTTCAACATATTGTTTTTATTGGAGCGAGCTACTTTTGCTCCATTATACCCATATATAGTAGGTATTAACTGGAATTAAAAGTATCTAGTGGAAATTGGAGGAAAGCAGCACACGCGAAATCATAATCCGCGTGTCGGGGGTTCAAGTCCCTCTCCCGCTACCAATACCTTCAACGAGTATGAATAGGCAGGCATCCGTACGGTATTCATGTGATGTTGGCCCGCTTTGCCAAAATGGAAAACATACTTTTACTCTTAC
>JAJFJK010000085.1 GCA_021774075.1 Nitrosomonas sp.
TATGTCGCAATTAGTTGTTGAAAATGATTTGTAAAATTAATTGATATCTTATTAATCATTAAGTTATGCTATTTTTTAGTAGCCAAAAAATCATTTGTAATCAGATGGCTGTAAAATTCAACAATTAACTACGACATAGCCTTAATTTAAGTTCTAATTGCATCGCTTTAAGATATGTTGTACATAAGTTCAGGGTCTTGCTATTCAATGCAAATTTTCCAATTCTTTTTAGAATAATGTCAGGAACGACGCCAGTCTTTTTAGTTCTGTTGCTCTACTCGCAATATTGAGCATTTCGACGATAGCTCCTTGCAAGTCATTCGATTTAAGCTCAATTAAGAGTGCGGAGGTATGGAGATAAATTGATTCTTGATCCAAGCCAACGTAGCTAAGTGCTATTCCTGCATTATTAAAAAGTAAGGCATCTTGTCCCGGCATGTTTATTTTTAATGTTTTCCAGTTGTCAGAAAAAAATGGCCTAAGAATTGCGCATATTTTCTCGTAGGCCTCTAGATTTAGTCTTAAGGCGTCGAATAGCCCTTGCTTGTAAAATATCCAAGCATCCTCAAGTTTGTCCATCGCTATATAGGTATTGACCATTTGCAGGGCTAACTGAACATCGTCGAGCGTTTCGGCTTCGCTTAAGGGTCTCGCCTCAGCAGTCGAAAAATAGTCAATGAGCTTTCCGCCAAGGAATTCAGGGGACACAATATCTAACTCTCCTGAGAGTCCGGGGTCTAGATTCGCAGCCTACATATCTAGACCCTATCGGTGCGCCATGCACAGGTTGAGTTGATCCAACGGAATCGACTGTCCGCTTGCTCTTATTATGCGGTCATTTGGTAATATGGGGCGACCGACCGCTACGGGTCGGTTTCCGACCATGAGCAGGACTTTATTCGTCTATACTGGCGGCCCTTCCTTGAATTGGACTACGTGCTCAGGCATCATTTCCCACGTCGCTTTGGAACCCACGAAGATGTGCATCCCTATCTCAATCTCTGCATCGCCATTCACACAGCCTAACGTAACACCATGAATATCACCCCGGTAAGTGCCACACAAAGTTGAACCACATTGACTGCAAAATTGTAGGCCGAAACCGTGCTTGCTCTGATAGGTAGTGAGCAAATCTTTGCCGGATAGCCATTTGAATGTATCCGGTGCAACTTCTGCGTATGCCGATGCTTGGGAGCTGAAGGCTTTTCGGCATCGTGAGCAATGACCAGATCGCGCATTTCGAAGCTTGCCATCGATCCGATAAGTTACTTTTCCACAGAAGCATTCGCCGTTTATAACCATCGCCATTTCTCCTAGAATTCCTTTTATTAGATAAACTTGTTGAATATATTTGGATTTCTCTAAATTATTATTACTAAAATTTGCAAGTTTTCCTTCCAGATAATTTTGGTGGAAGTAGCTTATTCGATTAGTTTCTTGTCATTGTTAAATTGCTAATAGAAGATCTGGGTTAAACTTAGTAATCCGACTACTTGATATTGACGGATTCAGAGCTACCCAGATGATTCAAGACAAGGCGTGGTCTGCAGCGAATGGCTAGCCATTTTCAAAGACCACAACACCGTATTGGATCATCTGTGCAGCTCCCTTCGGGCGACCCGGAAAGCACTTGCCCGCGGTGTTACGCCTCTTGAAAAGGGCTAGCCATTTCCGGCGATGCGTGCCTAGGAGGCTGTCCGAGAATAGAATAATCTACTGCAGAAAAGCCATTTTGGTCATATTTCCCGATGATTTTCGTTAAATAGAACAACTATTCGCCTCAAATGATCAAAAAATCTGTCTCAAAATGGCTTTCCCTCGCTACGATTACTATTCCCGGACAGCCTCCTAGCGGTCAACCACTTTCCGGGTCGCTGAATCCGTCAATATCAAGTAGTCGGAGTACTAGATCCTGATTTGGGTCAAAATTACCGTCCCACCTATTTTTGGTACGCGAAATTACATGGTCTTCAGTTATATAGCGTATTTGTCTGGAAACCACGTATCCTTTATACGGAACTTATCTTTTTTGATATAGCGCAAGACTTGTTTTCATGCAACAACGGACAATGTCCCACCTCAGCGTGATGACAGGTTAAATCGGTTAAATACTCCGGTGCTTGCCTTAAGTAACTCAGGAATGCCTCCGCTACAATAGATACTTTTTTCCCGGATAGATAGGCATAATACCATTGGCGATTAATGGGAAAATGTTGCACATCGAGCACGGCCAATTGCCCCAAAGGTGCATCGAGTGCCAGTGTATGGCGTGAAAGGATTGATATTCCAAGCCCACCGATAACTGCCTGTTTAATTGCTTCATTACTACCCAGCTCTATCCGAGTATTTAGCTGCAACCCTTGCCCAGCAAAAAAACGCTCAATTGCGATGCGTGTGCCGGAACCAAGTTCGCGCGATAAAAATGGTTCTTCAGCAATACGCTTAAGTGTTATCTTTTTTTTGTTGGCAAGTGGATGGTCAATAGGCGCCAGAACAACTAGAGGATTCTCCAAAAAAGCTTGTGCCACCATATCAATTTCCTTGGGTGGCTGACCCAGAATATAAAGATCATCCTGATTGTTTATTAATCTTTCCAATAAAAGTTCACGATTGGTTACTTTAAGCGATACATCAACGCCAGGATATTGACGGCAGAACATACCAAGTAATCGCGGCGCAAAATATTTGGCCGTAGTCACCACCGCGAGTTTTAGTTTACCCGTTTTCAATCCTTTCATATCTGCTACAGTCATTTCAAAATGTGAAAAGTGCTCAAAAACACTCAAGCAGGTTTGATGTAGTTCGCGTCCGGCATCAGTAAGATAAATTTTTTTCCCAATTTGATCGAATAGTGGCAAACCAACCTCATCAGTCAACTTCTTGATTTGCATTGACACTGTGGGTTGAGTCAAGAATAACTCTTCAGCGGCGCGTGTAAAACTTCCAAGTCGAGCGATCGACTCAAAAATTTCTAATTGACGCAAAGTACTATGGCGCATTAACAACTCCCATTATTCATAGATTTTATCTATTATTATTATAGAAACGTTTGACTATTATTTATGATAACAATATTGCATGATACGGACAACCTGCTTTGAAATACTTTTTCTTGATTCACATTACCAAGATTCATATTTTTTAAAAGTTGACTGAGTGGGTGAGATTTTTTAAAAAAAACTGGAGAATAATATGGCTTCTGAAACACTCAAAGAAGGTAAAGCACGTTACAAGGCAGGCGTCCTGCCGTATAAGCAAATGGGTTACTGGGAACCTGATTATGTGCCTAAAGATACTGATGTTATTGCACTGTTCCGGATTACGCCGCAACCAGGTGTAGACCACGAAGAAGCAGCAGCAGCGGTCGCAGGTGAATCCTCTACAGCAACTTGGACTGTGGTATGGACTGACCGGTTGACTGCATGTGAACTGTATCGTGCTAAAGCTTATCGTTCTGAACTGGTTCCCAACACTGGCCCGGGCACCAAAAATGAAGCACAGTATTTTGCCTATATTGCCTATGATCTGGATTTGTTTGAAGAAGGGTCAATTGCGAATCTGACCGCATCTATTATCGGCAATGTATTCGGCTTCAAAGCGGTTAAAGCGCTACGCCTGGAGGACATGCGCCTTCCAGTGGCCTACCTCAAGACCTTTCAAGGGCCCGCAACCGGTATCGTGGTAGAACGGGAACGCTTAGACAAATTTGGTCGCCCGCTGCTAGGGGCCACGACTAAACCAAAATTGGGTCTTTCAGGCCGCAACTATGGTCGAGTGGTGTATGAAGGCCTCAAAGGCGGCTTAGACTTCATGAAAGATGATGAAAACATCAATTCTCAGCCGTTTATGCACTGGCGTGATCGTTTTCTATATTGCATGGAAGCCGTAAATAAGGCGTCTGCTGCAACTGGTGAAGTTAAAGGGCACTATCTGAATGTCACCGCCGGGACAATGGAAGCAATGTACGAGCGTGCGGAATTTGCGAAATCCCTTGGCTCGGTCATCGTCATGATTGATTTAGTGGTCGGCTACACTGCAATACAATCAATGGCATTATGGGCACGTAAGAATGACATGATTTTACATCTCCATCGTGCTGGTAATTCAACCTATTCAAGACAGAAAAACCACGGTATGAATTTCCGTGTAATTTGCAAATGGATGCGTATGGCAGGTGTAGATCATATTCATGCCGGAACAGTCGTTGGCAAGCTTGAAGGCGATCCACTCATGATCAAGGGATTTTACGATACCTTACGCGATACACATTCCGAGCAGAATCTGGAAACCGGAATATTCTTCGAACAAGATTGGGCCTCATTGAATAAATGTATGCCGGTTGCTTCGGGCGGCATACATGCCGGGCAAATGCATCAACTCCTTGATTACCTTGGAGAAGATGTAATATTACAATTTGGTGGCGGTACCATTGGTCATCCTCAAGGTATTCAGGCCGGTGCAGTTGCTAATCGTGTTGCGCTCGAAGCCATGGTACTGGCACGTAACGAAGGTCGTGACTATGTAAAAGAAGGTCCACAAATTCTGGCTGATGCAGCCAAATGGTGCACGCCACTTAAAGAAGCGCTGGATACCTGGAAAGACATTACATTCAACTACGAGTCTACTGATACGGCAGACTTTGTACCTTCAACAACAGCTAGTTCCTAATCATATATAGGAGAAAATAATTATGATGACCAATCCAGGCAACATGCTTACACAAGGGCAGTTCTCTTTCCTGCCCCCATTGACCGATAAGCAAATTTCAGCACAACTTAAATATGCGTTGAAAAACGGTTGGGCAATCGGGATCGAATACACCGATGACCCCCACCCACGTAATACGTACTGGGAAATGTTTGGCAATCCGATGTTTGATTTAAAGGATCCTGCCGGGATCCTGATGGAAATTAATAACTGTCGTAAAACATTTCCAAACCATTATATTCGGGTAACAGCGTTTAACTCGACACGTGGGGTTGAGAGTCCAACGATGTCTTATATTGTCAATCGCCCCAAAAAAGAACCTGGCTTTGGCTTGGTGCGCCAGGAAGGTGCGGGACGACAAGTTAGTTATACGATTCATTCTTATGCAACTGACAAAGCGGAAGGCGAGCGTTACTAACCTCAAAGCTCTCTCTTCATCTTGAAGAGAGAATTAAATCAATATTTATTAGGTAAGCCTCTAAGGCTTGCCTAATAAGAATCATAGTCTCCTACACGGGGTAAATATGCCGAGGCAAACTAAGAACCAAACTCCTACTGATAAGGTATCAGTTGATTTGGCCGCAGAATTTCGCAAATCCAAGATCCATGAGGTTTTGGACAAACTGGATCGTGAGCTAATTGGCTTAAAACCTGTTAAAACACGTATTCATGAAACAGCAGCATTATTATTGGTTGACCGTGTTCGCAAACAACTGGGATTATCCGCCGGCGCACCCAGTTTACATATGTGTTTTACAGGCAATCCTGGTACCGGAAAAACAACTGTTGCATTACGTATGTCTGAAATTCTGCACCGCTTGGGCTATGTGCGCGAAGGCCACCTTGTTTCCGTAACCCGCGATGATCTGGTTGGCCAGTATATTGGCCACACCGCGCCAAAAACCAAAGAAGTAATAAAAAAGGCAATGGGCGGTGTCTTATTCATCGATGAAGCCTATTATCTTTATAAACCAGAAAATGAGCGTGATTACGGCGCTGAGTCCATAGAAATATTGCTGCAAACCATGGAGAACAATCGCGATGATCTGGTTGTAATTTTGGCCGGTTATAAAGATAGAATGAACAAATTTTTTCATAGCAATCCCGGCATGCGTTCACGCATCGCACACCATATAGATTTCCCGGACTACTCTCCGGATGAATTATTAGCCATTGCAAAATTGATGCTGGCGGAACAACATTACCGATTCAGTCCAGCCGGTGAAGAAGCATTTGGCGAATACGTTCGATTACGAATGAAACTGGAACATTTTGCAAATGCCCGTTCGGTGCGTAAT
>JAJFJK010000086.1 GCA_021774075.1 Nitrosomonas sp.
ATATTAATAACTTTTGGACGACTATGTGCTACATAAGCAACTCACTTAATCCGTCATTCCCGCATGTTCTTAGCGGGAATCCATTGCCAGTCTGGATTCCCGCCAGAAGCACGCGAGAATGACGAAACTTGTTACATTAAGCGTGTTAAGTAACTTCTGAACGACTACTTATTCTGAATGAAACGCTGCAAGGTGCTGGGTGATTTTTTGATCCAGATCTTCTTTCCAGCTTTGCGGCATAACCTGCTCAACCTTCTCCAACATGTTTGCGCTATCTTCCAGTTCACTTGTTTGTTTGGATTGTTGCTGCGTTGCGGATAACCACAAATAAGACTTGGCAAGATTCTCAGCCGTGGGCAAGCCGGTTTCTTCCGATAGCGGTGCATTGAAGTATAAGCGGGCGGTTTGATAATAAGCAGGCAAATATCCCTGACTGGCGGCCTTCTCGAACCAATGGAGCGCACGGCTTGTGTCTTTAACAGCGTTTAGATTGATGACGCCGAGGTAATAATAGGCTTCCAGAGATTGTTTTTCAGCCGCATAGCCAAACCAAATAGCCGCTTGTTGCGGGTCACGGATAGTCTCATCGCCGTTTAAGTAAAATTGCCCCATTTTTAATTGTGCTGGTATTGAACCGGCTGATGTGGCTTGCTGGCAATATGCCAATGCTTTTTGTGGGTCTTTATCAACCCCAGTACCCTGCATATATAAATCTGCAATAGCACATAAAGAAATCGCGTGCCCCAAATTTGCGGCTTGTTGGTACCAGTGGATGGCTGCTGCATAGTCGACGGATTGATGAATGCCATTTTGTAAACATTGCGCAAAGAAATGATTGGCTGCGGGTATGCCGCCTTTTGCCGCTTTTCCGTACCACTGGCAGGCAGTCACTTCATCTTTCTCTCTTCCCCAACCTTGCTGGTAAAATAGCGCCAATGTAAATTGCGCCAGGTGATTTTGTTTTTCCTGTGCGTAAAGCTGGAAAACCTTGTATGCCTTTTGATACTTGCCTTCAGCCAGCCATTGCTGTGCCTCAGTCAACGCAGTATGTGCGTCTTGTTGTGCATATAAAGCCGGCATCCATAAGCAAACAATCATGCTGATAGTAAATGTTATCAACTTATATTTTTTCATGCGGTCATAGGTCAATTTAACAAAAAGGCTGCTGAACAGGTAATATTCAGCAGCCATCAGAATGATAAGGAGTACTAATTACGAGAAGGGAAAATACCTTGTGTCGCAATAATCCAATTCATTGCGATAAATGGCGCGCGATTTTCATGTGCTTCCCCGCCACCAAGTGCGGTAATGGTTACCGCAGCTGCATTCATGGTGACATCCGGTGCCGCATCTGAATAAGGGGTTTGGCGACCAATTCCAGCCCATACATTACCAGTGGCATCGGCTTGATTACCAATCGAACTTTGTGCATGTATTGTTGCTGTAGGGCTAATTGCCGGAAGCTGAGCCTCAGTTAACGTCACTGTTTCAACACCGCCTGCTTGACCGGACCTATAATTCGTCAAACCTGGGCCATGTCCAGCACCGATTACTGAACGGCCTCTAGTATCAGGTAAAGCAAAAGTTGTCCTGCCATCACCACCATAGGTTGTTCCAAGTAACGAGAACAGTGCCTCATTTCCGGAAACTGATAATAATTGACCTTGTGCTAACGCCCATCCTCTGGGTGCAAAGTTACCAGCGAAAACACACATGCCACCGAGCATAGGTTCAGAACCACTACAAGCCTGCGCTTGGTTGCTGACTAAAATGCCGGAAAATAATGAAATCGTGATTGTGAGGGATAAAGCGGAACGACGTAAATGATTTACCATGAATAGCTCCTGTCTCGATTAATATTTCACTGTTGAGAGGCATCGTTTTGTCAAATGAAAAGTCTCTTCTCACGTGACTAAAGATGTGCTTTGCCCGTATTCTGTTTTTATACCAAAATGCCGACAAGTGCTGATCATACTATAACAACCGACTCATATCTCCACCTTTAAAGCCAATGAGTGGTTGAGAAAAGTTTTTGCCAAAAGCAATGACTTTGAATAATTCGCCCATTTCAGCCGGGCTGACGAGTTTTTGCAGTTGGTTGGCCTGTGGCAGATAGTTATGGATGTCCTCGGCAGGTGTTTGCGCCAGGATCTCAGTAATGCCACAATTAATCAGGAAGTGCGCTTGATTGGTATAACCTAAAAAAGCCAATTCGCTATCTTCTGTGGCATCAACCAGGGCAGTGAAATCGACATGACTGGTGATGTCTTGCAAGCCCGGCAAATAAAATGGATCATCATGTGCGTGATGGCGGTAATGGCACATCAATGTCCCCTGATTACGTTGCGCATGATAATACTCACCACTGCCAAAACCATAGTCAATTAATATCACCGCACCTTGTTGTAAAGTGTCTGCCAAACTGCGCATGAAATGTCTGGCCGCAAGATTGATTTCACTGACGTAATGTATCTCAGGATCGTTGTCTGGATTAATTTGGGCGCTTAGCTCGTTTGCCACCGCATGAAGTTGTGCATTCTGGATTGGGCGCTGTTGCCACGCAAATTGATCATTCTGCCAAGTGACGCCACGTTCAAACAATTCATTGTTCTGCCATTCCACCAGATGCACCGGCATGGCGTCCAGTACTTCATTTGCCAACATGGCGCCATGAAATGTGTCTGGAAGCCGCTCCAGCCATTCAATCAAATGCAAAAGATTCGCCGCCTGATCTGAAAATAAAGCTTGTTGGCGTTGGCGTAATTCAGCGCTGACTTCAAGAATAAAGTATTTTTCGGGCAGAGCATTCTGGCTTTCCAGTTCAAGCAGCAAATCAAGCGCCAACTTTGCGGAACCGGCGCCAAACTCAAGAATTTGCGCAGCTTTAATTTGCTCGTTAACCTGCATGACTTGTCGCGCTAAGGTGCGACTGAACAGCGGTGAAATTTCCGGCGCCGTGACAAAATCACCCGCACCACCAAATTTTGTTGCGCCACCACTATAATAACCAAGCCCCGGCGCATAAAGTGCCCTATTCATATATTGCGCAAACGAAATCCAGCCGCCTGCACTGTTGATTTCATTGCGGATTGTTTGTTGAACTTGATGACTGTGGGCCAGCGCAATTTCGCTAGCTGGTGGTAAGGTTGAATGTGAAGGCATCAGTAATAAGCTTTTTTGTGGTAAATTTCCAGGAATTGTACATTAATAGTGTAATAGCCCATTAAAGGAGCGTTCCGTGCAAGGGAAAGTGGTATTCATTACAGGTGGTGCAAAACGTGTTGGGGCGGCGATTTGTCGTAAATTGCACGCGCACGGCGCTAATTTGATTGTGCATTATCGTTCTTCTCTGGATGAAGCGCAGGCCTTGCAGAATGAACTCAATCAGCAACGCCCGGATTCTGTCGCATTGATACAAGCTGATTTGCTGGACACCAGCCTATTGCCAGATTTAATAGAAAAATCCGCTCAACTTTTTGGGCAATTGGATGTGTTAATTAACAATGCCTCCAGTTTTTTCCCGACACCATTGAATGAATGCACCCAAGAAGCTTGGGATGACTTGGTTGGCAGCAATCTTAAAGCGCCACTTTTTCTCACACAAGCAGCAGCGCCTTATTTAAAAGCACAGTATGGCTGCGTGGTTAATATTATAGATATTCATGCGGAACGACCTTTAAAAAACTACGTCATCTACAATTTAGCCAAGGGCGGATTACAATCATTGACCAAATCACTGGCGTTGGAGATGGCGCCTGATGTGCGTGTGAATGGCGTTTCTCCAGGCCCGATTTTGTGGCCGGAAGACGGTGAGTGGTCAGATGAAGTGGCGCGTCAGAGAGTTATTAATAGCACACTACTAAAACGCACAGGTGAGCCAGAAGATATCGCCAAAACGGTATTGTTTCTGATTGCAGATGCCCCTTATATTACCGGGCAAATTATCGCTGTGGATGGGGGGCGTAGTGTTCATTTGTAGCGGGTATGGTGACCGATGCATATAAAAATATTTCCCGCTTGCAAAGATAAACGCAATAATTGGGTATCGATTAAGAATCAATAAAAATGCTGGATTGTATCCAGTATAGTTATTTTGCAATTTTCATTAATATTAGTTTAGTTCATATTTTTATGAGGTTATTTTTTGCTATATGATAGGCCCTTATTAAAAAGAGAGTTTCCTATAATAATGTTTATGAGGACTCATTCCTCATAAACATGCTGTTCTACATCTAAGGAATTAAAATGAACAATATGGATCTTATAGAAAAACTAAAAAGTCAAAGCACATGGAAACTAATTGGCTTGGGCATCATAACTTACGGAGTTTATTTCGCGTATTATATCCAGAGTCAATCGAAGGTGATAAATTCAGCTATAAATAATGACAGTAACATTTCACCAGGATTTATAAGCTCAATATTAGTAATGTCCTATGCATCACTTGCGATGTTTATCGCATACCTATTTGTTGAAGAAGGTCACCCTATAGAAGGGATTAGTGGTTTGGTCGATATAATTGTGGGCATAATGCTAATTGTTTGGGGCTTTAAAGCGCGAAATAGAGTAAATGCCTACTGTGAACTCAGCACCAAAAGTGATATATGGTTCCATGGGTTGTGGACGTTTTTATTCACCCTGTTGTATTTTAACTATAAGGTAAATTGCATCCTAGAGAACAATGTAGAACAAGCTGCTCCAGCGGACTCGTAAACTCGCCGTTGAGCAGGGCGTTAAACATCAAGCGAACAACGGGTCTATATTTGTAGCCTTCGAATCTAGACCTGACCCCGATCCTTGCGATCCTTTGTGACCCCGATCCTTTGACCCCGATCCTGCAGGCCCGATTTTGTGGCCGGAAGACGGTGAGTGGTCAGATGAAGTGGCGCGTCAGAGAATTATTAATAGCACACTACTAAAACGCACGGGTGAGCCGGAAAATATCGCCAAAACGGTATTATTTCTGATTGCAGATGCGCCTTATATTACCGGACAGATTATCGCTGTAGATGGGGGGCGTAGTGTTCATTTGTAGCGAGTATGGTTATACACCAAAAGCATTCTTGATCCAGGTAATATATGACTTAATCGTGCGTTTACTGTAGTGACGAACCAGCATGAATATCACAATGGTATTCAGAAATGGTAATCGTTACATTGAAATATTTCCAGATTGTGAAGACAAACGTAATAATTGGGCATCGATTAAGAATCAATAACTATGCTGGATTGTATTCAGCTTAGCTCTTTTTTAATTTCAATGAGAATTGGTTTAAATCAGATCTTCATAAGGTTACTATTTGCTATATGATGAAATTCAATAAAAAAGAGGGCTTCCTAGAATAATGTTTATTAGGATGGGTTCATTTCTCATAAACATACTGTTATGCCTTTTATAGCCGTTTAGGAGGTTCTTTAATGTCGGCCAGTGACAAAAATAATGATGGTTTGCTAACACTTGAGAAGCTTGAAAAGCTTTCGAAAATTACTGCAGCAATAGCAATCCCTGTACTACTTGCTGTTGGAGGCTGGATCTTTCAAGCTCAATCGCAGAATAACAAGTTGAGTCACGATTATGTCAAACTTGCTGTTGATATTCTTAGAGCAGATAAGGACTCAAACGACGAAGCTTTACGAACATGGGCTGTGGATTTATTGAATGAATATTCAGAAGTAAAATTTCTAGATGATGCTCGTGATTCCTTAATTTCTGGTGAAATAACCCTTCCAAAACCAACATCGAAAATTAGTATTCCTAAATACAAATTAGCACCCCCTAAATCCAAAGTAATTCTTTCAAGTATCCAGAAAAAACTGATTGATGTCGCGCTAGGAGAGATTAATTCTAACGTACATGAGGTGGCAAGTTACGAACGAATCGGAAAATATTGGCATTCCTTAGGTATGGATCTCGATGGCAAAGACATAGGTGTCTCTTGGAGTGGTGCCTTTATATCGTGGGTTATTGATCAATCTGGAAATCCGAATAAAGTTCTCTTATCATCCGCGAATTATAAAATTTGGAATGATTCCGTTAGCAAAGGACTTGCTATCTTACCAAGCGAAGAGAAGCCTATGCCAGGAGACTTAGTTTTCTTTTTGCGTCAAGACGGATTAAATATACAAACAGTAAGAGCTGGGGAAAAAATATCTTTTAGGTCGCACTCAGGTGTGGTATACGAGAGTTCTGATAAGAGTTTTTCTTCAATAGAGGGAAATGTGCAGAATGGCATAAGACTGCGCGAGAACACTTATGACGATAATCGCTTAATTGGTTTTGTTCGATTTAAAGAATAATTTCTCGCATACTTATTCGCCAAATCAACAATAGTTGTTAGCCCGGTAGGGTGCAATAACCGAAGGGCATTGCACCGAATTTAATAGGTTGTTTATTTACAGCCACCATAAATAAACAACCCATTTGACTAGTGCCAAATTACCGTCGTGCCTGGTGCCCAGGCAGCACTTTATTCGACGGTAAAGAAATTACCAATGACGTGCAGGGTTCAGGTTGTTACTTACGCTTCAAATGCATTCTGAATCCATTCAATATTCTGACCATTACAGCCGGATAACAATACAGCATCAAAGCGGCAAGCCGGTTCGGTATTTAACCCGGACAAATAATGACGCGCGGCACGCAGTAGTTTGGCTTGTTTTGCGGGCGTGATGCTGGCCGCAGCACCACCGAATGCTTCATTCGTGCGCATTCTCACTTCGACAAATACCAGCGTAGTATTGTCGCGCATGATCAAATCAATTTCGCCAAACCGGCAACGGTAGTTTTGCGTTACTAAGACGAGATTCTGGTTCAGGAGATACGATGCAGCAACTTGCTCTGCATCACTGCCTTTCATTACCCAAAGATTTTTGGTAATTGTTGAGTAATATCACCTTGCCTTTATCGAACTTGGCTGCAACGGGTTCACGTACATACTGATTGGGCGGTATAAAACGGATAAATCCTGTCACCCCGTCAAACGAAATTTCTTGCGCAGTCTGTGCTTCCATCATTAGCGCCATTAAGCGAAAGGCATCAATGCCGAGTGCGTAAAGCCGCTCCATATCAGCGCTTTTAGGTTGCTCTGTGTGGCGATAAGCCATGACGCCGGGATGATCTGGTTGGATGAGCCAAGGCATATCCATGAAGCGGATGCCATTTAAATCATTATTAAATAATGAATTATCATGACTGACGAATAGTTGAGATGTGGCGTATACAGGTGTGGTGGGATTCAGAAAGGAATACAGTAAACGTGATTTGGCTGCGTCCAGTGCAAGAAAAACAATTTTGTTTTCACCTCTGGTCTGCGCACGAAATTGCGTTAAAACTTCGGGGTCATTTTCATATCGCATAGATTCAGCCGTATTGCCATATTCGGCCAGCCAGCGATCTGAGAAAGCCGTTTGCAGGCGGGTGGATAACGGGCTGCCATCATTAATGATAATTGCATGGTGTCTATTCTCTGACAAAGCGAATTCCGCTATTTGGGCGGCTTCGTTTTCCATTTGCAAGCCAAACACATAAAGATTGGGCGGGAAACCCGCTTCACTATCAGCTGCATTCAAAGTTAATGTAGGTACATTAACAACATGACTTGAGGCCAAAGCCGTCACCCCATTGCGCGTGAGCGGCCCAATAATCAACACCGCACCGGCATCCAATGCCTGATGATAGGTGATGAGAACATCCAGTGGGTCATCAGTGGTGGAATATATCCGAATCGTCAACGGTAAGGCTTGTTCACGCATGGTGGCTGCAACAAAGCCATCTTTCACGACCTCAGCGGCTTGCCCGAATGTCGCTGACTTCAACGGCAATAACAGCGCGATATGGGGCACTGAGTGTGATATGGACGGAATGGCAGGCATGCTTTCATGCGCGAAATATTCTTCAGCATGAGTAGAAAATGCAAGCATGCTACCGTATAGTGTAACGGTTACGACTAAAGCATATGTAAATAAACGTTGCATAGCGAACATAGCGAATATTATGCTGACCAAAAGTGAATTATATGTGGTTGCTACACCAATAGGAAATTTAAACGATATTAGTTTGCGTGCGTTGGATGTACTCGGTAAAGTTGATGTCATTGCGGCTGAGCATGTGCAAACCTCCAGGCATTTATTGAAATCCCACGCGATTGGTACCAAGTTGATTACGCTACATCAACACAATGAAGCCATTGTAGCAGAAAAAATTTTAGCGTTATTAGCTGCAGAAAAAACCGTTGCATTAATAACCGACGCGGGTACACCCGGCATTTCTGATCCAGGCGCTATTCTCGTCAAGCGGGTGCGCGAACAGGGGCATGAAGTTATTCCGATTCCCGGTGCGAATGCCGCTGTATGCGCCATATCGGCAGCGGGCATTACTGATCCACATTTTCTTTTTTATGGTTTTTTGCCAACCAAATCAGGTTTGCGCAAACGTGAATTGGAGGTATTGAAGTCACAAAACTGCACACTGATTTTTTATGAAGCACCGCACCGCATCCTCGAATGTGTCGCAGATATGATCGCCGTATTTGGCGAACAACGCCAACTGACAATCGCCAGAGAATTAACCAAACTGTTTGAAACAATCCACACTTGTTCATTAGCTGAAGCACTCGCATGGTTGCAGGCGGATACCAATCAGCAGAAAGGGGAATTTGTTTTACTGCTGTCAGGCGCAGAAATACCGGAAAAATCTGAAATCAGTGCGCAAGCCCAACATACGTTGAAATGCTTGTTGTCAGACTTACCACTAAAACAAGCTGTCAAGCTGGCAACTGAAATTACTGGAAAAAACAAAAACACGCTTTACAAATTAGCGCTAAACATGAAAGAAGGGAAAGCGCAATAAATTGTCTGTATTCATTGTTATCGGTAATTAACTCAGTGACATGTTGCAAGTTGCGATACTTCAATCGCATAGAAACATAATTGCGGTAAGATCAGTTGGGAAAAGAAGACTTTGCTACTAAGTAGTCGTTCAGAAGTTACTTAACACTCTTAATGTAGCAAGTTTCGTCATTCCCGCTAAGAACATGCGGGAATGACGGATTAAGTGAGTTGCTTATGTAGCACATAGTCGTCCAAAAGTTATTAATATTTCCAATGGCATAGCCCTGTAATAATCAGCGAGTTTTGTTAAAATATTTATGATCGCGTAC
>JAJFJK010000087.1 GCA_021774075.1 Nitrosomonas sp.
TGGGTCGGAAGCAGGCTGTCGGATTGTATTAAGTCCATATTACAAAAATGCCAATACAAAACCGAAAGAGAAAACTAAAATATTTTCAATCCAGTTTCTTGGCCAGTTCTTCGGCTGATTTGTTGTAGTAAATCTGTTCCGCAAAACAAACATGACCCGCATGGATAAAGGGCTGTAGCTGTATGATAATTAAGCAATTGCGGAACGGATAGTAATATAAGTATTTGATATCTGAATACTCAAACCAGGATTGATAGTCCGCTGCTGGGTGTCGCACCATTTGACGGTGCGATACAAGACCGGCAATTGGCTGGATTATTGGATATTTCAAAGCTTGCGCAGGGCTGTAAATCAACCTGATAGATTGAGTGATGATTAGAAAATTCTGTTTAGATCAAGTACAGTACCATTTGGGAAATCGCAATCTCCAATGCAGGAGTTAACTGTAGCAGTACCACTGTTGTTGTTAATAAAGTTAACGGTGACATCGAGACTTACAGTCCCTGCTCCAGGTATAGATCTTAATGTCACATTATTGCCATTACGTACCCCACTAATCGCCTCCCAGGTGGTGTCATTTGGATCAGGTTCCAGTAGAACGGCAATCATGTTATTCGCGCCGTCTTCATGTATAGAAGCATAGCCACCCAGGAAACCACTGACACTGAAGGAGAATATACCATCGAATGGGCCGACAGCATATGAGGTCGTGGGTAACAGTAAAAAGATAATCGCCAGTAATGTTTTTTTCATAGTGTTTCTCCAGAAGTTGAAAGTTGAAATGATTGCAACCCATGTGAAACATTTTTAATTTGTTATAAAGTATCAGCCTAGCTGGGTTTTTGCAATAATGCCCTTAAATTTTTCAGTGGTTCTGATCAGCATTGCTTGGATACCTGCTTCCCAAACAGAGTGGCCCGCATCATCAATGATAATATATTCAGCTTGTGGCCAGGCGTGGTGTAAGTCATCGGCGCTGACAATCGGACAAACCGCGTCATAACGACCTTGAACAATTGTGGCTGGAATATCGTGCAGCTTGTGCACATTACCCAGCAATGAGTTTTCCGGTAAAAAAATATTATGACTGAAATAGTGTGCTTCCATGCGAGCAAGCCCTAGTGCTACCGTGTCACCAGAGAAATAACTCACGGTTTCCGGACTGGGCAACAAGGTCGAACAGGATCCTTCGTAGGTACTCCAGGTGCGCGCAGCCGGCATATGGACGGCTGGATCAGGGTTCATTAAACGTTGATAATAGACTGCAAGAATATCTTCTCGTTCAACGGGTGATAACGGCGCTGCAAATGCTTGCCAGGCCTCAGGGAAGAATTGACGCAGGCCATACAGGAACCAGTCAATTTCTTGTTTACGGCAAAGAAAAATGCCGCGCAGAATTAAACCCAGGCAGCGTGTTGGATGGGTTTCTCCATAGGCAAGCGCCAATGTGCTACCCCACGAGCCGCCGAAAACCAGCCATTTTTCAATATCCAGATGCTGCCTGAGCAGTTCAAGATCATTAATAAGATGCGGGGTTGTGTTATCAAGAATCTCACCTAAAGGTGTTGAACGACCAGCGCCACGTTGGTCTAACACGATGATTCTATAGTAGGCTGGATCAAATAAACGTCGGTGTGCAGGTGATGCGCCAGCACCGGGCCCACCATGAAGAAACACAACTGGGACACCATCGGGGTTGCCGGATTGTTCCCAGTACATAGTGTGGCGTGTATCTAATGGTAATAATCCATGCTCATAGGGCTCGATTTCTTGAAACAGTTCGGTGCGAAAATTGTTATTCATAGTGTTGAATTCTAGTGTAAAAGTTATGAAAAAAGGTGATAAACAGCACTGAGTTTGCAATTTATATGCATTATAGTTCTGGTATATTGCAAAGCAGACGACAAGTTTGCCCATTTTAGAAGGATTAGATCATGCCTCACACTTTATTAAAAGAGCAGGAAATATCCATGTTGCGTGCGGAAATAGAGATGCTAATGAATGAGCGACAAAGCTTGCTGCGTACAACCGGTGCAGCGGCGGTGTTTGTTGCCAATCTGGACAGTAGTATTTTACCGGATGAAGTTTGTGAGGCGGCGGAAATGCTATCAAAGTCTATCAATAATTTGCCTGAAGAAACATTGCGTGATGCATTAGAGAAAGTAAAAGCAGAGTTTATTGCCAGTGAATAAAGGTTATAACCAAGGGCGGATTCAGACAGCGCCTAAAGTTGGTTTGGTTTTGACGGGTGGTGGCGCACGTGCAGCATATCAGGTGGGGGTGTTGCGAGCGATTGCTGAAATATTGCCCGATGGTACACGTAACCCGTTTCCGGTTATTTGTGGCACATCTGCTGGTGCAATTAATGCAGCCAGTTTGGCTGTGTCAGCAAATAATTTCAATGAAGGTGTGCATGAACTTGAGTCAGTTTGGTCAAACTTTCATGTTAATCAGGTTTATCGTTCTGATTTTTTAGGTGTGCTGGAAAATAATTTGCGTTTTTTTGCTTCTTTAATATCCAGTGAGTTTGGTCGGTATAGAGCAATTTCGTTATTGAATAACGCGCCGTTGGAAGTGTTATTAAGACAGCGTTTTCCTTTTCGTGGTATCCATCGTTGTATTCAAGCAGGTGCGCTGCATGCGCTGGGGTTGACTGCCTGGGGCTATACATCCGGGCAATCTGTTACGTTTTATCAGGCTGCAAAAAGCGTGAAGCCATGGAAAAGGGCGCAGCGAGTCGGCGTGTCTGCACGCATTGGGGTTAAGCATTTAATGGCTTCATCTTCAATTCCATTTGTTTTTCCTGCGGTTAAATTAAATCGCGAGTATTTTGGGGATGGTTCGATGCGTCAAATGGCGCCGATTAGCCCTGCGCTTCATTTGGGTGCAGAAAAAGTGCTGATTATTGGTGTGCATAAGCAGCCAAGTGCAACACCTGAGCGGGTCAATGTGTCGAGCTATCCGCCTTTTGCACAGATTGCAGGCCATGCCATGAACAGCATTTTTGTCGATAGTTTGGATGTCGATCTTGAACGTTTGCAACGCATTAACGGTACGCTTAAATTAATACCACCGAGTACACTGAAAGAAAATAATATATTGCTTCGGCCAATAGAATCGATGATGATTTCACCCAGTGAGAAGATCAATGATATTGCATTGCGCTATGCGCATACTTTGCCATTTATTATGCGTTCTTTATATCGTGCCATCGGTGCGATGGGTCCAAATGGATCAACATTATTAAGCTATGTGTTATTTGAAGCGCCCTTTTGTGAAGCATTGATAGACCTGGGCTATCACGATACATTACAACAGAAAGACGACGTTCTGCGGTTTCTGGGATTCAATAAACAGTAGAAAACAGGTTCAATTAACAGCCTGTTTTCTACTGTTTGTCTGATACGTTATTAGGAAAAAATATGGGTTTTGAAGATCCACAATTTTGGGTTGCAGTATTACAAATTATTGCAATCGATATTGTGTTAGGTGGGGATAATGCGGTTGTCATTGCCTTGGCATGTCGCAGATTACCGGAGAAACAAAGGAATATAGTGATTTTCTGGGGTGTTTTTGGTGCCATTGCAATGCGTGTGATATTGATATTCTTTGCACTCAGTTTATTGGCGATTCCCTATTTGAAAATTGTTGGTGGGATTTTATTGGTTTGGATAGGGATTAAGTTACTTCAGCCGGAACCGGCAGAAAATTCGCATGAAATTAATGCCAGTACAGGTTTGTTAGGTGCAATCAAAACAATTATTGTAGCTGATGCGGTAATGAGTCTGGACAATGTAATCGCTATAGCTGGTGCGGCCAAGGATAATATGGGTTTGGTTATTTTTGGTTTGGTTATTAGTGTGCCTATTATTGTTTGGGGCAGTAAATTAGTG
>JAJFJK010000088.1 GCA_021774075.1 Nitrosomonas sp.
GATGGGGCCAACTGGCACGCCAACCGAGATTGAATCTAACGAAACCGTCGTATTAGGTGGTGGTGGTTTGGGTAACGCCGTATTGTGTTCTATTGGCGCAGCAACGCGTGCTGCGGGCTCAAAAGTTTTATACTTTGCAGGCTATAAAAAACTGATTGATCGTTATAAAGTGGCAGAAATTGAAGCAGCAGCGGATACAGTCATCTGGTGTTGTGATGAAGCACCGGGATTTACTGCTACCAGACCTGGGGATAAGACTTTTGTGGGTAATATCGTGCAAGCAATGGTCGCTTACGGCAGTGGTGAACTGGGCGAACAATCAGTTTCATTGGCTGAAACTGATCGTATTATTGCCATTGGCTCTGATCGTATGATGGCTGCCGTTGGCGCCGCACGTCACAATCAATTAAAACCGTACTTGAAAGAAAATCATTTTGCAATTGGTTCAATTAACTCACCGATGCAATGCATGATGAAGGAAATTTGCGCACAGTGCTTACAACCGCACAAAGATCCAGAAACAGGTGAGATTTCCTATGTGTTCTCCTGTTTTAATCAGGATCAACCACTGGACTCAGTTGATTTCTCCGGTTTGGCAACACGTTTAAGTCAAAATAGTGTGCAAGAAAAACTAACCAGCAAATGGATTAGCCGTTGTTTGGGTGCAATAGGATAGTTCTTGGAGGCAGTCCGAGAATAGAATGATCTACTGCGGGAAAGCTATTTTGGCCAGATTTCCCGATTATTTTCGTTAAATAGAACAACTAATCGCCTAAAATGATCAAAAAATCTGACTCAAAATTACGTTCCCTCGCTACAACGACTATTCTCGGACAGCCTCTTAGGGAAGATTATTTATTGCAATTTTTAAGATTAAGTAATTAGAATTTCTGACGTTAACTCTGGGTATACATACAATGAAGAAAAACCTCAGAGTTAGAGTGAGATACTATTTATGGAAGCAACAACTTCAGAAGAAAGCGCTGTTAACGTAACGTCAGTGCAGCAAGTGTTACCCATACGCGTACAGGACAAATTATATGCACTTGACCTGAGTTTCGTGGAATGTGTTTTGCCATTAATGGAACTGCATCATGTTTCTGGTCGGATGCCTTATTTAACCGGAATAATGGACTATCGCGGTAACAGTCTTGCCGTCATAGATTTAGGCATCTGGTTGGGATTGGGTGCAACTGAAAGTTATTATAATCTGGACACGCCAATAATTGTATGTGGCAACGGCCAAACGCAAGTTGCATTTGTTGTCAACGAAGTCATGCAAGTTGAAATGGTCACAGCAGAACCCATACAGGTGCCCAATTCCTTTGAAGAAAGTGATGCACCTCTCAAAGCTTCTTTAAATCTTAGTTCAGGAACGTTTTTATTGTTGGATACACAACGTTTCTTCAGCATTAATTTTTATTGACCGGTTCTTATATTCCCTTGACAGGACGATCTTGATCGTCTGAGTCTTTTTCCTATCCCCCCGGCAGCTTGTTATATTAGATTCCCATTGTTCTAAAGGGCGCCTCTAAAAATTCAGAGTTCGCCCAAATGCAAGACGCGGAAAAAATTTTGCAGCGCTACATATCTTTGATATGTAAGCAAGAAGTTTTTTTCGCAACGCAGCAGTTGGGATGAAATCTGGATTTTTAGAGGCGCCCTAAAGTTGAATGATCTGATTTAGTCGTTGGCAGACCTGAACAAACAATGCATTATTCAAGGTGCCCAGCGGATGTGGTTTTGCGCTGCGTGCCCGCCAGTCAAATGATTTGGGTTGATGGCATAGTACATAACTGGTTTGTTCAATTTTGCGCTTTGCAGCTTTTCCCACAGCTACTGCAAATGGATTATCCGCATTGTAGGCTGCTGTGGTCATCGGCAAACCAATCACCAGTGAAGTCTTGTCATTAAAACTGTGCGGCGAGAGCACCAGAAAAGGGTGAATATCGCGCATTTCCTGTCCGGCCTGCGGATTGCAGTCAATCCAGATAATGTCCTGGCGGTCGGGCAACCATATGTTAGGGCCAGTGGCTTTTCTTGCCACAGCCTAAATCCGATCAGCTACCATTTTTCTGCGCCAAGACGTTGCGTACCAGTCATCGCCTCACCCCCGTGACGAGTAGGCTCATATTGAGCCAAGCGTTGTTCCAGTGTCAACGGTTCATCTAACACCGGCGTGATAATAATCTGACCTTCGTTAACAGTTAACCGTACCCGTTGATCAACACACACATGCGCTTCACGTGCAATAGCTGCGGGCAAACGCACACCCAGATTGTTTCCCCATTGCTTAATATCCAATATGACTTCAGCCATCACCATACGCTCCATAGTTTACATGTTTAAACGGCAGTATAAACATAATCAGAACGGTAATCAAACTATTAGTTCAGGAATTTTATTTTTTGCAAAATAGAGTTATTTCCAAAGATTAATAATTTCAAGGCCGCAGCCTTCAAAATCTTTCGTATTTCTTGTTGCAATTCATCTGGTTCCCACGGTCCACCGTGGGAACCCATACCTTAGCTCATAACTCATTCACCATAGGCATTCCCACACTAGAGTATGGGAACGAGACAATGGAAGGCGGCATTAAAATCAAGACTTGCCGAATTTCGTAAAATAAAAGCACGCAAAGTCAGGTACGCAACCCACCGTCTTAGGCATCGCTATCATGCCTACTGCAACAACCAGATTTCCTTTGCTGAATTTGATGCCAGCGTGCAAGGTTGGATCAACCATGTGCGTTTTGCTGATTCATGGGGGCTACGGCGACATATGCTTAAACCATTCAAGATAAAACCCGGTGATTTACGCAAAAAAATCCAAGTGCCGTTGCGCGGCACTCAGTGAACAGCTATTCGATGGGGGACGAACACAACACACGAAAACCGACAAAGCTGCCATGACCATCTGGAAAGGTGTTGAAGCGCATCGACGAGCGCACGTAGTCCGGATCCTTGTCCCAGGAACCACCGCGCAGCACGCGGTGTTTTGTATCAGTGGTACTGCCATTACATTGCTGTTCACTGCCGTCAAATTGTTCACGCCAGTTCGAACAAGTCCATTCCAAGACATTGCCTGACATGTCGTACAAGCCATAAGTATTGGCTTTAAAACTGCCCACAGGTGCCGCTTGATTATTATCCCATTGGCTGTCACAACCATTACAATTAGCGTTATTGCTGCCTAACTCATCACCCCAGGGATAGACTGTTTGCTTACCAGCGCGAGCTGCATATTCCCATTCAGCTTCGGTGGGCAAACGACAGCTTGTATTATTAAATTGATCACCCAGCCAAGTTGCATAGGCCATAGCCTCTGACCAGCTTACATATACAACTGGTTGTTTACCACGCCCTCCTTCTGCAGTTTTAGGTTCTTTTACTTTAAGATTATTTTTTTGTTGCGCCTGAATATAGTAGTCATACTGCGCATAGGTAATTTCAGTTTCACTCAGGTAAAAAGGCTGATTAATTTCGATGAATTTTTCTGGAATACCAAAAAAGATTTTGCTACGGTCACTTAATGTCTTGATAAACTCTTCGTCCTGTTCACCCATGGTAAATGAACCAGCTGGAATTTCGACGGTTTTAGGACGACGTCCATCATTGGGAAAAACATTTCCATTTGTTTTAGTAACCTTTATAGGTTCAGGTTCAGGTTCAGGTTCAGGTTCAGGTTCAGGTTCAGGTTCAGGTTCAGGTTCAGGTTCAGGTTCAGGTTCAGCAGATAATATGTTATTGGCAGGATCACTTGGCAGCGGTAGTTTCTGATCAACAGATGATTCAACTACATCAATGCTGCCATCAATTCCAGTCACCCATTCAAAAATCGGAAAGATTATAAATCCCAAAAATACCAACGCAGATACCGATAAAAGTTTCTTCATCGGTGACCAGGGTTTATTTATTTCAGTCTGTTTTGGTTTTGTTTCTTCTGATTGAGCACCTATTGATGGGACAGAGATCGGTGGAGCAGGATCAGCATTTTTTATGGCGTCGTCTGCCTTAGGTGATTTTCCATCTAAGTGCAATCGCAAAGCATTTGTCAACTGTGTCAAACCTGGATGATCTTCACTACTTCCCCAACCAATCAAATCTGCAGTCTGAATACGGCTGAAACCATAAGGTGGTTCTACTGGCTCTATAAAAGCAGGAAAGAGACAATTCTTACGTTTGCCGTATTCCGCCTCTTCCAGCACAAAATCACTATCCCGTGAAGTCGCTGACCAAAGAACCACTATGGCTCTCGCAACTTGTAGCTCTTGCTCTATTTCCTTGTGCCAGCGGCGGCCAACATGGGTTTGCTTGTCAATAAAAACACTCCATCCCTCTGCCTGTAGCTGCTGCATCAACCTGTCAGCAATGGAGAAATCTTGCCTTGAATAGCAGATGAAAATGTCACTCATGTGGAGCAGTGTTTCTTAAAAAGCATTTAATCGGAGGAAGCAATATGATATTCATATTGTACATGACTCTTTATGACTGTATCTGGCTCGTAACTAGTTGTGGGTTATGGAGGATGGCGTTTCACTTATCCACCCTACAGACTGCAGTGTGATTGGTAGGGTGGATAAGTGAAACGCCATCCACCAACACCGATTACAAATCTTCCACCTCAACCGCCGTCAAATCCTCCACATCTGCCAGTTCCGCAAGTAGTTGTGTATAGTTTCTCAACTGGATTTGTAATGCTTGTAATTCTGCACGAAACACGGCACATTGTTCAGGGGATTCAAACGCGCCGTCCGGACTTCTGCGATGCCACTTTGCGGTAAATGGCCGCACCACTTGATTGAGGATGATGACAGCAATTCTGGTGAATTCAATGCATGACCGCCCATGTTCTTTAAGCGTTTTCCGGGTAATTCCGAATAAGGTATAAATGCTATCCAACGCGGTTTGTTCGATGCCATCTTCATCCGGCAATGGTTGTGTTGTAATACGCGTCAGTAGTTCAACATAAAGATCCCACGCGGCATCTTTATCCCGATCAGATGGCCTCCACTCTAGATCCGTGATCGGTGTCTTGACTTTCAGCCCATTTTTCAAACAGGTCTTTGATTTTCATATCCTGGCCTCATTGTATTTAAAAAATCGCTAATCATTTCTGAACCAAATCGTCTGATTACAAGGTAATATACGCAGCAACAAACGAACTTACAATAACGCACTTGAAAAACTTGACCACAAAATTATTCATCACATTCCTACTGGGCATGCTTACTGTGCTTGGTTTTGCGCCTTTCTATTTTTTCCCTGTGCCGGTTATTACGCTGGCGTTATTGTTCAGGTTTTGGTACAGAAGCCCAACACCATGGCAAACTGCGTTGCTGGGTTTTAGTTTTGGCATGGGGTTGTTTAGCGCAGGGGTTACCTGGATTTATGTCAGCTTGCATGATTTTGGTGGGATGCCGATGCCGGTTGCGGTTTTTGCGTTGATTTTGTTATGTTCTTATCTATCGTTATTTCCAGCCATATGTGGCTGGGTAATAGCGCGCATGAACAGGATTTCACCTTATGTCTGGGCACTCACGGTTGCTGCCATCTGGATGTTGATGGAATGGTTGCGCGGCAATTTGTTTACCGGCTTTCCCTGGCTGGCATTGGGCTATTCTCAGGTACCGATCAGTCCATTAGTGGGGTTTGCGCCAGTGATGGGCGTTTATGGTGTATCTCTGGTGGTGGTGTTCTGTGCGGCGTTGCTTTTCCTGTGGTTTGAAAAAGGGTTTAAACACTGGCGCTATGGATTGTCGTTCGGTTTGATCTGGCTAAGTGGCTTTGCTTTGCAACAAATCAATTGGGTCAAGCCAATCGGAGAGCCGGTCAGTGTTAGTTTGTTGCAAGGCAATATTGCGCAGGATATGAAATGGCGTGAAGATTATGTGGTGAACACCATGCAGATATATGCCGATCTTATTTTGGAAAGCGACAGCCGCCTAATTGTTACACCTGAGGTTTCCCTGCCACTTTTTAACAATATGGTGCCACCGGATTATTTGTCGTATCTTGCTGATCATGCCAGAAAAAACGATGCGGATGTTTTAATCGGCATGGTTGAGCATGCGACCAATGGGATTGATGGCCAATACAACACCATGTTTAGTTATGGCACATCACCAGAGCAACTTTACCGCAAGCATCATCTGGTACCATTCGGGGAATTCATTCTATTTGAGCCAATTTTTGGCTGGCTGATCCGCATAATGGAGCTTCCATTTGGGAATTTTTTGCGCGGTAGTATTGACCAGCAACCGTTAGATTTAGCGGGTCAGAAAGTGGCTGTCAATATTTGTTATGAAGATGTTTTCGGTGAAGAAATTATTTATCAGTTGCCGCAAGCCACGATGCTGGTGAATGTCAGCAATGACGCCTGGTTTGGGCGTTCTATCGGGCCACAGCAGCATTTGCAGATTTCCCAAATGCGTGCGCTGGAGACCGGGCGCTATATGCTGCGCGCAACCAATACCGGTGTGACGGCCATTATTAATGAGCGTGGTGAAATTAACCAAAAAATAGATATTTACACCACCGCAGCTTTGCACGGCATGGCGCAAGGTTTTGCCGGTGCCACACCGTATGTACGCACAGGCAATGTTCTGGCGTTGGGACTGGCTGGATTAATTCTTTGTGTGAGTTTGATATTCGCTTTTCGTCACAAACAATCTATGAAATCCACTAATTGAAGTCCTCTGGTAAATTGTCAGTTTTCAGATTTGCATCCGATAGGTTCTCGGCAATATAAGATGCGCTATCAAAGATCGTCCAGGCGGTTAAATTCGATAGAGCACGTACACGTTCAGGATCCAGATCAATAATCGAAAGATCTTGTTCTCCAAAAGTTTTGTAATGGGGAAATACATCAAAATCACCATGCTTTGTTTTTAGATCATTCGTAAGTTTTTGTCCATCAGGAAGCTTGTCGATCCACTTTTGCGAACGATCTAAATAGACCCAGCATATTGTTGGCGTGTAATCCTCACCATCAATTCCATGGCGAAAATTGTCCCTTATTTTGTAGCGTTGACTATAAACCAATGGTTCACCAGCTAGTTTTAGCTTCTTAAATTCACGACATAGCCGGTAAAGTTGCGCTTCACCATCGGCAAAAACAGCATTATGTTTCAATTTGCCAGTAGCCTGGAATAGACTGATTACGTCATCAACCAGAATATCCGTTGTAATATTGTCACAGTTTACATCCTCCGAAAAAGCAGTTCGGGTATTGATAAAAACGATAATATTTTTAATCCGGCGCGCCAATAAGGGCATTAAAGCAAGATTATCAATATCCCCACCATCTCCATGGACTAATTCCTTTGCTTTGCTGTGAAGTTCAGGGTTATCTTTCACATGCTGACGATCAATGGCCCAGTGGCGAAACTCAGGAAACACCGTAATATCAAGTCCTTTCTTTTTAAGTGTAATATGTGGCGCCGCACTACTCATGCCAATCATGTCCGAAAGAGTAAATCGGTACCGTTTGTTCGTTAGTAGATCACCTCGGCTAATTTTTCCTTTAAGCTGTACAGTCCAGCGGTCATTAGTCGGCGATGACTGTTTCGGTTCATAACTATCATAACCAAAAGACTCGGTGTAGCCGCCGCCGATCAGCATCTTTTTTGATGTGTCATCTGCTTGTGAAGAAACAGTAAACTCATGACGAACCCCGACATAAAGCGGCGTGGCTTCGATCAAATAACTTTCTTCAGAGGGCGTAAGCAAAGTTCCCACAACAATTAAAAAGGGACGATTTTTGCGTGTCAGATAGAAATCATTAGTGTTTAACGCAGGATTGCCTTGTAAGATTGTCTGTAAAGCATTTTCATGAGAACTAAAAAACTTGTTTTTATCGTGCAAACCGAAACGCTCCAAAAATACTTTTCCGACAAAATCAGAATAACTCTCATCACCTTTCGTCAGAGAAGAAGTTTTGCCTATATTTTTGATATCCACTACTCTCGAGTGGAAGATTGTGCCTTCCATTGATTGCAGGTCTTCATCAGCTGTCAGTTTTGCATCATCAATCTGACTAGGCGGGATATATTCGCCTAAAAAACGATTGTCATCAAATTGCTCTGGCAGATAAACGTAAGGTACACTTGTCCAAGAACCTCCTGAATTAGCTGAGATATGACGTGCTTGGTCAAGCCACCCTAAGGTTCTGAGTGCTCTTAATTGTCCCAGTGTGGCTGTTGCTGATCGCGTTCCACCACCAGAAAATGCGATTCCAAAAGAAGGCCGATTTTTTAACCATGGTACTGCAACAGAAGCGTCAGCAATCTCTGGAAAGTTTTTCGGGTTATCTTTGGTTTTCCAGGTACGGACATTCACAGAATCGAACTCACTCTCTTTACCCATTTCATTGCTCCTTTCAAATTGCCTCAGAAAATATTAACTGATGATGAACTTAATTTAATAGCACTTTAATTAAAAGCCTGTGATAAATCTCACATGTACCCAAGAAAATTATTTTCCGATTCTTGCCAGCCAAAAAATAACAGTTGAGTTTATGTATCTTAAGTAAAAATCAGAAAAATGCACTATATGATTGCATTAAACAATTTTTTTATTCTTCAGTTTAATTTCTACATTTCGCGCTTTGCCTAAAACCCTGTAAAATTCGGCTTACTCTTATATTTAAGCATCTTCATGTCGACACTTTCATTCCAGGAAATTATTCTTAAGCTGCAACGCTATTGGGACAAACAAGGTTGCGCCATCTTGCAACCTTACGATATGGAAGTGGGCGCAGGCACAAGCCACACCGCCACCTTTCTGCGCGCATTAGGGCCGGAACCATGGAAAGCCGCTTATGTGCAACCTTCACGACGGCCTAAAGACGGGCGTTATGGCGATAACCCCAATCGCTTGCAGCATTATTATCAATTTCAGGTGATTCTCAAACCCGCACCTAAAAATATTCTGGATTTGTATTTTGAGTCATTACGAGAATTAGGCTTTGATTTAACCCAAAATGATGTGCGCCTGGTTGAAGATGACTGGGAAAACCCGACGCTGGGCGCATGGGGCCTGGGTTGGGAAGCCTGGCTCAATGGCATGGAAGTCACACAATTCACTTATTTCCAGCAGGTGGGTGGCATTGATTGCAAACCCATCACTGGTGAAATCACTTATGGGCTGGAACGTCTAGCGATGTATTTGCAAGGTGTGGAAAGTGTTTATGATCTGGTCTGGACAGATGGATTGACTTACCGTGATGTTTATCATCAAAACGAAGTAGAACAGTCCACTTATAACTTTGAGCATAGTGATACCGAATTTTTATTTCTGGCATTTACCAAGCATGAGCAACAAGCTCATCATTTAATTGAACAACAACTGGCATTACCGGCTTATGAACAAGTATTAAAAGCCGGGCATACGTTCAATTTGCTGGATGCCCGCAACGCTATTTCAGTGACGGAACGCGCGGCCTATATTGGTCGCATACGGAATTTGTCACGCGGTGTTGCCAAAGCCTATTATGTCAGCCGGGAAAGCCTGGACCCGCCGTTCCCGCTGGCACCACGTGAATGGGTTGCACAAATGCCCAAACCTGCAGAATCAGTATGATCCTAAATTCCTCAGTTGACCGCTACAATAATAACCAAGCTCATGAAATTGCGAACAATATTTCTTATAGGGTACCCATCTCCAGGGTTAGCCACGCTATGATGTTTATAGCACGCTGTTCTTTCATTTTTGCTGTGTAGCAATTCGTTACAATAACCAGTTCACGCCTATTGCGCCTTGCCAAAAGGAAACAACAACGCACTCTAAACACCATTCAACTAAGGAGTTTAGGATGACATCAAAAAACTTACTCGTTGAATTACTGGTGGAAGAATTGCCGCCCAAGTCGCTCAAACAATTGGGAAATAGCTTTGCTGAATTATTGGCAGGCAGTTTAAAAGCACAGGATCTCATCGCTCAGAATAGCGAAATAACCACTTTTGCCTCACCCCGGCGCCTTGCCGTACATATTACCCATGTTGTCATGCAGGCCGCAGACAAATCCGTTTCACAAAAATTAATGCCGGTGCGTGTCGGCTTAGACAGTAATGGACAAGCCACGCCGCCGTTGTTAAAGAAGCTGGCCAGCTTGGGTGCAGATGCCACTGTGGTACCTGATCTTAAACAGGAAAAAGATGGTAAGGCGGATGTTCTGTTCCTGGACAGCATCGTCAAAGGCACCGAGTTGGCGGACGGCTTACAAAATGCGCTGGAAGAGACCATTCACAAATTGCCGATACCCAAGGTGATGACGTACCAATTGGCGGATGGCTGGCAAAGTGTGAATTTTGTGCGCCCGGCGCATGGTCTGGTTGCCTTGCATGGTACAGAAATCATTCCGGTGAATATTTTGGGTTTAATAGCCGGACGTGAAACGCAAGGCCATCGTTTTGAAGCAAGCGTTAATCCGCTGTTGTTAAAAGACGCGGACAGTTACGTGCAACAATTGGCAACGGAAGGCGCGGTTATCGCAAGTTTCGCTGCGCGGCGTGCTGAAATCCAGCAACAAATCGCCGCCGCGGCAAAAAAAGAAAACCTGACACCCATTGACGATGACGCTTTGCTGGACGAAGTCACCGCATTGGTGGAACACCCTAATGTGCTTGTAGGCGCGTTTGAACCCGAATTCTTGGGTGTCCCGCAGGAATGTTTAATTCTGACCATGAAGGCCAATCAGAAGTATTTTCCGATGTTGGATGCACAAGGAAAACTGGCCAACAAATTCCTGCTGGTTTCCAATATTCGCCCGACAGATACCCGCTTTGTGGTGGCTGGCAATGAACGCGTGGTGCGTTCGCGTTTGGCAGATGCCAAGTTCTTCTATGATCAGGATCGTAAAAACACACTGGCTTCCCGCTTGTCCGGATTGGACAAGGTGGTTTATCACAATAAACTGGGTACACAAGGTGAGCGCATCCAACGTGTCTGCGCTATCGCCCAAGCCATTGGCTTGCAGCTCGGTGGTGAAACACTTGCTAAAGAAGCATATGCCGCAGCGAATCTGTCCAAGGCTGATTTATTGACTGAAATGGTTGGCGAGTTCCCTGAGTTACAAGGCACCATGGGACATTATTATGCGTTGCATGATGGTCACTCTGAAACCATTGCCCATGCCATTGAAGACCACTATAAACCACGTTTTGCAGGAGACGCCCTACCGCGTAACCGCGTGGGAGTTTGTGTCGCACTGGCGGATAAGCTGGAAACACTGACAGGCTTGTTTGGCATTAAACAAATACCCACCGGTGACAAAGACCCTTTTGCATTGCGCCGCCATGCTTTGGGTGTGATTCGTATGTTGATTGAAAAAGAATTGCCACTGTCGTTGGATAACTTGTTGCAAAAAACTAAAGAGATTTTTGGTGACAAGCTGACAGATACGGCAGACATAGCATCACCAATGCATTTTATTTATGACCGATTGGCGGGTAGCTTGCGTGAACAAGGCTATGAAGTGCAGGAAATTGAGGCGGTACTGAGTGATTTGCCTGAAAAACTGTTGGAAATTCCTCGCAGGCTCGAAGCAGTACGCGCTTTTTCTGAATTACCTGAAGCGGCGAGTCTGGCGGCAGCCAATAAGCGAGTTGGCAATATACTTAAGAAAGTTAAAGGCGATATCAGTGACAAGGTTGACACCAACTTGTTAAAAGAAGCTGCTGAGATAACGCTCTATGAAACACTCAGCAAAGTAAAATTAAAAGCTGATGCGGCATTTGAAAGCGGTCATTACAAGGAATCATTACGCGAACTGGCGGCGCTCAAAGAACCGGTTGATACGTTTTTTGATAATGTAATGGTCAATGTAGATGACACAGATTTACGTGCAAACCGACTTTGTATACTGAATCTAATGCATCAAACAATGAATCGTATTGCGGATCTGGCAAAACTGGCGACTTAATATGAAATTAATCATTCTGGATCATAATGGTGTTATCAGCAAAAGCAGCAGCACTTTCATTAAAACACCGGATGAATGGGTGCCCATTCCAGGCAGTTTGGAAGCCATCGCGCGGCTTACGCATAATGGTTACCGGGTGGTTATTGCCACCAATCAGTCGGGTATCGGGCGTGGACTGTTGGACATGACAACTTTTAACACTATCAATGACAAAATGTTTAAAGCAATAAACCAACTGGGTGGGCGCATTGACGCCATATTCTTTTGTCCGCATACCGGTGCGGATAAATGCCGTTGCCGCAAACCTGCCACAGGAATGTTTGAGGAGATCATACAGCGTTTTGGCGTTGATTTAAAGAATGTACCAGCCATAGGTGATTCTTTGCGGGATATACAAGCAGCTGTAGCGATAGGGGCCACCCCTATTCTAGTTTTGACCGGCAAAGGAAAAAAAACCAGTGCGAATAATGAAATACCGCCGAATACACAAATTTATGAAAATCTAGCGATGGCGGTTGATGCTTTGGTGGGACATAAATAATGATAGCTGTCCTCCGTTCAACGCTTTATATGTTGTTACAAATTATCATTACACCGCCCTATGCTCTAGTTACTTTGGCATGTTTTCCGTTATCGCCGCATGCGCGTTATCGCGTCACATCCAGTTGGACCTTTATCATGCTGTTTTTGCTGCGTACCGTATGTGGCCTACAATACCGTATTATCGGCGCGGAAAATATCCCCAAATCACCGAGCATTGTTCTCTCCAAACACCAATCTGCCTGGGAAACACTGGCTTTTCAAAAAATCTTCCCGCCACAGGTGTGGGTGCTCAAAAAAGAATTACTACGCATCCCATTTTTTGGTTGGGGACTGGCAATGACCAGCCCCATAGCCATTGATCGTAGTTCCGGTAAGGCTGCGTTAGAACAGGTTGTTGAACAAGGCAGAGAGCGTTTGAAGAATAATTTTTGGGTGGTTATTTTTCCAGAAGGCACGCGTATTCCACCAGGTAAAAAAGGCAAGTACCGAATTGGCGGGGCATGGCTGGCCACACACACGAATACGCTGGTGGTGCCTGTGGCCCACAATGCCGGTGAGCTTTGGGGCAGAAATTCTTTTGTTAAAAAACCGGGCACCATAACCGTCAGCATCGGTGAACCCATAGACCCAACGGGGATGGAGGCTGGAGAATTAAATGCCAAAGTGGAAGCCTGGATCGAGACAGAAGTCGCCCAAATTAGTAATAAAAACCCTCAAGATAAGTAACCGTGCTTTGTTGCGCTCATTTAAATGGTAAAAAAATACCTTATACACTCAAGCGAAGTAAACGCAGATCCATTGGTTTAAAGATTGATAGTAATGGCCTGCTCGTGAGTGTCCCATTACAAGCATCATTGCCCAGTATCGAGTCCATTCTGCAAGATAAAGCAGATTGGATCACCAAGAATCTCGTGCAATGGAAAAGCAAAAAAACGCTTGAATTATCATGGACTCATGGCGCAACTTATCCGCTTTTGGGTGAATCCTGGCAACTGTGCATGAACCCGTCCGGTGAGATACAAATGGTATCGCTGTCTACAGCAGAAACAAATGCATCGAATACCTCTATGCCGGAGTTAAGTTCGCAGCAGATTGAAAAAATTATAATGGCTTGGTACCAGCAGCAGGCTATTACTTGTTTTAGTCAGCGCATTACGTTGTATGCACATAAGTTGCATGTGCCGCCCCCCCAGTTTCGCTTATCTCGTGCCAGAACGCTGTGGGGCAGTTGTAACACGCGCGGTGTTATACACTTAAATTGGCGTCTGATTCAAATGCCGCTGCATCTGGTTGATTATGTCGTTGCGCATGAACTATCGCATTTGCTTGAAATGAATCATTCACCAGCTTTCTGGCAGCAGGTTAAAAGGATTTACCCAGACTATTTGATGGCTCGTAAAGAACTAAAAGCAATACGCCTGGCTTAAATAAGTAGTCGTTCAGAAGTTACTTAACACGCTTAATGTAACAAATTTCGTCATTCCCGCGTGCTTCTGGCGGGAATCCAGATTTCCCGCTAATAACATGCGGGAATGACGAATTAAGCACATAGTCGCCCAAAAGTTACTAATATTTCCAATGGCATAGCCTGGAATAATCAGCGAGTTTTGTTAAAATATTTATGATCGCGTACTTAATCCAACGAAAAAGGATAGCCGTAGCTACCCTTTATTTGTACTGTGGAACCAAAATGTAACCCGAGTTACATTTTAGCTAGCACACCCGCAACGGTTTCACCCATTAATGATGGTGTTGGGCAGATTGTAACGCCGAGTTCTTTTAACGTCGCTACTTTCTCAGCGGCACTTTCTCCGGCGGATGAAATAATTGCGCCGGCATGCCCCATGCGTCTGCCTTCTGGCGCGGTCAGACCGGCAATATAGGCAACCAGCGGTTTGGACATGTTTTCTTTAAAGAACCGACCGGCTTCGACTTCCATTGGGCCGCCAATTTCACCAATCATGACGGCGATCTTCGTTTCAGGATCTTGTTCCAGTTTTTCCAGAACGTCACGGTGTGAACTGCCAATAATTGGGTCGCCACCAATGCCGACAGAGGTTGATATTCCGATGCCTAATGTGCGCATTTGGTCGGCAGCTTCATAGCCCAGTGTTCCGGAACGCCCGACCACACCGACATTACCACGCACATAGATATGTCCGGGCATAATGCCGAGCATAGAGCGTCCGGGACTGATGGTGCCGGAACAATTTGGCCCAGTTAACATCATGCGTTCGCTTTCGGGGAAACGCCGTAAAAAGTTTTTGACGGTCATCATGTCCTGCGTTGGAATACCGTCTGTAATGGACACACAGTATTTGATACCAGCGTCGGCAGCTTCCATAAGTGAGTCTGCGGCAAATGCCGGTGGTACAAAAACAATACTGGCTTCCGCACCGGCTTGTTGAACCGCTTCTTTTACGGTGTTAAAAACGGGCAAGCCTAAATGGGTTTGTCCGCCCTTGCCGGGTGTTACGCCACCCACTACATTGGAACCATAATCAATCATTTCCTGCGCATGAAAGGTGCCAATTTTTCCAGTAAAACCTTGAACAATAATGCGTGTATTTTCGTTTATTAATATCGCCACTTTGTGTGCTCCCTAGCCTTCTTCTTGTGCAACTACTTGGTTACGTGCTTGAACGACTTTCTCTGCCGCATCTGCCAGTGTGTCTGCTGTGATAATAGGCAAACCACTGTCGGCAATAATACGGCGGCCTTCTTCTACATTGGTGCCTGATAAGCGAACCACCAATGGAATGTTCATATCGATGTTTTTAACCGCTTGTACGACGCCTTCAGCGATCCAATCGCAGCGGTTAATACCAGCAAAGATATTAACCAACATGGCTTTAATACCCTTGTCAGCCAATACCAGGCGGAATGCTTTTTCAGTTCGTTCAGCAGATGCGCCACCACCGACATCCAGGAAATTAGCAGGCTCACCACCAGCCAGTTTAATCATATCCATGGTCGCCATGGCCAAGCCTGCGCCATTGATCATGCAACCAATATCACCATCCAGGCCAACATAACTCAGATTTGCCTCAGCGGCGGCGACTTCACGCGAATCGACTTGAGAATTATCGCGTAACTCAGAAATTTTATGACGACGATATAATGCATTCTCATCAAACGCCATTTTTGCATCAAGTGCCATAATTTCATTATTTGCGGTGACTACCAACGGATTAATTTCCAGTGTGTTGGCATCTAGGTCACGTAAGGCGCGATAACTGCCTTTGATGGTTTTTACCGCATGATTTAATTGAGACGTATTAATACCTAAAGCAAAAGCCATTTTTCGCGCCTGAAAATCCTGTAATCCCACGGCTGGCTCTATATATATTTTTATTATGGCCTCTGGGTTGGTCTCAGCCAGTGCTTCAATATCCATACCCCCTTGGGCAGAGCCGATCATAATTACGCGTTCGGTACCTCTATCAATTAAGAATGACAGGTACATTTCTTTGGCAATATTGGTGCCTGCTTCAATATATAGGCGTGAACACATCTTTCCAGCAGGGCCTGTTTGATGGGTAACCAGGTTTTTGCCCAACAACTCTTCGGCTGCTACTTCAACTTCGTCATATGTCTTGCACAATTTGATGCCGCCAGCTTTGCCCCGCGCACCGGAGTGAATTTGTGCTTTGACAACCCAAACATCACCATCAATTTCACGTGCACGTTGCACGGCTTCGTCAGCGCTGTAGGCTAATCCGCCTTCCGCGATTTTGACACCAAATCCGGCCAAAATCTCTTTTGCTTGATATTCATGAATATTCAATTAAATTTCCTCATCAATCGTTTTAGATTCAACAAATGCATAAAGAAAAAGGCCGCTAAGCGCGGCCTGTTTTTTATATTTTTGCAGCAATAGCTTCTGCCACTTTGACCACATTATTGGCCATTCTCTCAGACGCGGCATCGATTAATCTGCCATCTAATGCGGCAGCACCTTTACCTTGCGCGGCGGCTTCTTTTAAAGCAACCAATATACGCTTGGCTTTGTCAATTTCAGCTGCAGGCGGGGTAAAGACTTCATTGGCTAAAGCAACCTGACTTGGGTGGATCGCCCATTTGCCTTCACAGCCTAATGCGGCAGCGCGTTTGGCTGCCAGTTTATAACCGTCTGGATCCTTAATATCACCAAATGGGCCGTCAATAGGGCGCAAACCATAGGCACGACATGCTACGGTCATACGGCTAATGGCCGCGTGCCATTGATCACCCGGATAATCTGGGTTCAAGCCACCAATATTGGTGGTTCTGGCACGATTGCTGGCAGCATAATCAGCTACGCCAAAGTGCAGTGCTTCCAGTCTTCCACATGCGCCATTACGTGCAATATCTTCGACATTGGCCATGCCTAAAGCTGTTTCGATCAACGCCTCAAGGCCTATTTTGTTGCTTAAACCTTGTTGCATTTCCAGTTGGTTAAGCATGGCTTCGACCATATAAATGTCGGCATAAACGCCTGCTTTAGGAACCAAAAGGGTATCAATCTTGTGCCCGGCCTGTTCCACCAGGTCAACCACGTCACGCACCATAAATTGTGTGTCCAAGCCATTGATACGCACCGAAACAGTGATGCCATGGCCTTTCCAATCCAAATCATTAATGGCTTGAATAACATTTTTACGTGCTTGTAACTTGTCATCAGGCGCTACAGCATCTTCAAGATCCAGAAAAACAAAGTCCACACCACTTTTTAGTGCTTTTTCGAACATCTCAGGGCTTGAGCCTGGGACTGCTAATTCACAGCGTTGTACCCGTTGAACAGTGGTTTCATATAGCGTGTGACTCATTTTTCCTCCAGAAATAATAAATAATTGCAGTACGCAAGATGTTTTCACCATTGCCATTGATCGTAATTACGGATTACGATTCGTACAGTGCATCTCACGCTGGTTTAAACTAAATACGAGATTATAGCATTCGCTGTGATAGTGACTTGAGCACTGCAGATGTGTTGATATGATGAAATAGTCAGCGTGGCATTATTTGTCGCGTTTAATTACTAATTAATCAAAGCATTATAACTTTTTTCAGCTAACTTATCCAGCGTAAAGTGCATCAAACTGTTGCACACGCTGCGGCTGCAACGGAGATTTTTCGGTATTTAGTTAACCATCCCAGTGGGATAGAAGACGTTTCTCCACCGGCTTGTTCAGCTTTGGCAGCAGCAATTGCACCTAACATGATGGCGCGTCCACAGCTATCTCCGCTGGCACGTATATTCGCTTCAATCGTTTCACGATAATTGCTGGTATGTTTTAAGATATGCGCCACAATGGGTATCCCTTCAAGCACGTGGCAGGCTGATCCGAAACGTTCTGCCATAGCGACGCTGTCCAGCGTTTCAGTTTGTAATGCTTGTTCCAGTAGCGGCGCTAATTTTTCTCCAGCCAGAGGTAGCGCATCAGTCAAAGCCTGTGAAATGGGTTGACCATTAATCACATCAAATAAAACGCTTGCGGTGTATTTTGCAGCGGCAACGGCATCATCATTGTTATTGGTTAATCGTACCACCTGATCAATTTTATCCAGTAATTCAGCCTGTGTACCTGTATGCGTGGCCGTTACAACCGGAACGGTTGCCAAAGCGGCGAACTGATCGTCATCGGCACCGGATTGCTCTGGGAAGTTGTCGGGAATCAGTGGTATTAATGTATGTAATGTTTGTCGTGTGGGTGAATCAATATAGCCGATGTATTCGCCACCTGGTCCAAAATAGCCTCTGTATTCAGATTGATATTCAATGCGTTTAAATTGACCATGTTTTTCGTAATGCTTGAGCATCAACAGACAGGCTTCACCGTAGCCCGAAGAATCACCGGCCAGTTTGTTGGCATGCGCGAAAAACCCTTTGGCATCTGCGTAGTTATCGTCATTTGGAGATAGAAATGTTATGCCTTTAGTTTTTTCTATTTGCGCTATTCTGGCTGGATCATAAAGCCAATGCAAGCCCAAAGCGGCGGAATCTGCAACCAAAGCACCCAATATGGCTGCGGTACGAGGTGTTAACCTGATATTTGAATTCATGATGATTTAATATGCTATTTAGTTTTTTTGTTATGGATGGGCTGATTAAGTAATTTCTACTTCGTCAGGTATTCTGCGTGCTTCTTCTTCAAGCATTATTGGGATACCGTCTTTAATGGAAAAAGCCAATCGATCCGGCTTGCAGATTAATTCATTATCGGCTTTTTTATACAGCAGCGGGCCTTTACAAATTGGGCACACGAGTATGTCGAGAAGTTTAGCATCCATAATTTTCCTTAATCCTGATTATTTTTATATTTACTTCCGCTTGATATTTTATAACTTACTTAAAATATCATCCAGTTGGTCCAAATTCGCATAGTTAATGACTATATTACCCTGACCATTTGCCTTGGGTTTAATGATAACCTGTGTGCCGAGTCTTTCCGACACCTCTTCTTGCAAACGCATTAAATCCCGGTCTACCTTTTTCACTTTCTGGGTGGCTGGGGTTTCAAGCTGATTGACAAGTTTTTCGGTTTCACGCACCGACAGTTGTTTATGCGCTACTAAATTTGCGATTTTAATTTGCTGTGCTGACGACAATGTCAGTAAAGCGCGGCCATGTCCCATGTCAATTTTTCCCTGCATCATTAACTCTTGTACCGGTGATGACAGGTTGAGTAAACGTAATAAGTTTGAGATTGTACTACGTGAATTACCCAAAGCCTCGCCTGCAGTTTGGTGCGTCATGCCAAATTCTTTTATCAGGCGCTGAATACCATGCGCTTCTTCCAGCGGGTTTAAATTCTCACGCTGGATATTTTCAATCAGAGACATGGCTAATGCAGATTCATCTGGCACTTGACGAATAATCGTCGGCACCTCACTAAGTCCGGCCAGTTGAGCCGCACGCCATCTGCGCTCCCCGGCGATGATTTCATATTGTTCTGCACCAATTGGGCGCACTAAAATAGGCTGCATAACGCCTTGTGCCTTAATTGAATCGGCCAACTGTGCCAGCGCGTTTTGATCCATATTGGTACGAGGCTGATATTTACCGGGCTGTAATACGGAAATTTCAAGGTTTTGTAATGATTCTTCTGGAATGTCGCTGTTTTCATTGCGCGATAGCAGCGCATCCAGTCCTCTACCCAATCCCTTTAGTTTTACCATTTGCGTTTCCCTTTATATTAGCACTGTGTCCAGTAATCAGGCATTCAATAATTCTTTGGCTAACGCCAGATAGGCTTGAGCCCCTTTTGAGTTTTTATCATGGTACATAACGGGTATGCCAAAGCCCGGTGCTTCCGCCAGCCGTACATTACGTGGAATGATGGTTTGATAGACCTTATTGCCAAAGTGTTTCTGTAGTTGCTCAGATACCTGCTGCGCCAGGATATTACGCGGATCAAACATGGTGCGCAGCAAACCTTCAATATGTAGTTTCGGGTTAAAACTCACGCGCACTTTTTTAATCGTATTCACCAGATCACTGAGTCCTTCCAGCGCATAATATTCGCATTGCATGGGTATCATGACGGTATGCGCTGCACACAGCCCGTTCAGTGTGAGCAGATTCAATGCTGGCGGACAGTCAATTAAAACATAGTCATAATCATTATTAACTTCTGTTAGGGCCGCTTTCAAGCGTGTTTCCCGCTTATCGAGTTCAACCATTTCGACTTCAGCACCGGCTAAATCACGGTTTGCAGGAACCAAATCATACTTACCTTGTGTTGCATTGACGCTTACTTCCTTAATGCGCTTTTCACCTAGTAATATATGATAAACAGTGGGTTGTATGGTGCGCTTGTCTGTGCCGCTGCCCATTGTGGCATTCGCTTGCGGGTCTAAATCGATTAATAAAACGCGCTTGCCACTGGCGGCAAGACTGGCAGACAGATTGACGCTGGTGGTGGTTTTGCCCACCCCGCCTTTCTGATTGGTTATTGCAATAATTTTCGCCAAGCTATCGACTCCTGTAAGCAATCTATCAAGCAATATTTAAGCTATTTCTTTAATAACAATAAGTTGTCTCTTGACCGCGAGGCCGGGCACGCTGATGGGAATGATCTCCTCAATACCATATGGCGTCGTAATCTGTTCAAGTTCTTGATCGGTACAATTGGCTTTCATTGCCACCCATTTGCAATGATCATCATGGCCAATATTTAAATGTTTTGATAAATTAACGAACTCACCCAGGCTTGAAAAAGCTCTTGTGATGATTGTATTAATTTTTTTGTTTGGGTGATAGTCTTCAATTCGCTTTGCTACGACTTCAATATTCTTTAGGCCCAGTTCTATTTTAACTTGTTGTAAAAAAGTTGTTTTCTTTGTGTTGGCTTCAACCAATATAACCTGCCAGTCGGGTCTGGCCAATGCAATTGGAATACCTGGTAAACCTGCACCGCTGCCAATATCTATAATTTGCGGGCCGCTTATGTGCGGTAATACAACCAGACTATCCATAATATGTTGCGCCAACATTTCTTCTAGCTTTCTGATTGCCGTTAAATTATGTATTCGATTCCATTTCTCAATTAATAACAAATACTGATGTATTGACTCTTCGAGTGGTTTTTCTGTTTTTGAGAAATCATAATCAAGCGCAGCCAAATTTTGCGTAATCTTTTTCTCCAGACTCATGCACTTTTAATCTTATTATTTGCGTTAAACCCACGTTTCAAATGAACCAATAATAATGATACAGCCGCTGGCGTTACTCCGGAAATTCTTCCGGCCTGCCCAATCGTCTCCGGTTTGTGTTCGTTTAATTTTTGCTGCACTTCATTGGAAAGACCTTTAACTATGGTGTAATCAATATCTTTAGACAAAATTGTATTTTCCTGTTGGGCCTGGCGATCTATCTCTTCTTGTTGCCGTTGTATATAGCCGTGATACTTAACCTGTATTTCAACCTGCTCCGCGACGCGTTGATCTTCAACAGGAGAACCGGCACCAGGCAAAGTCATGAGGCTGGGGTAAGTGACATCAGGGCGCCGCAACAGTTCGTGTAAAGTATATTCACGCTCAATGGATTTTCCCAACACGCGCTCCGCTTCACTCTCAGGCAATGTATTGGGTGACAAACGTACAGCATTTATTCTTTGCAGTTCGCTTGTTATGGCATTTTGCTTGTTCACAAATGCCGCCCAGCATTCATCATCGATGAGGCCCAGTTTTCTACCCATTTCGGTTAAACGTAAATCCGCATTGTCTTCACGCAGTTGCAAGCGATATTCAGCGCGACTGGTAAACATGCGATAGGGTTCTGTTACGCCGGATGTCACCAAATCATCAACCAGCACGCCCAAATAAGCTTCATTCCTTTGTGGACACCAGGCTTCTTTCTCCCGAACCTTCAGTGCCGCATTTACTCCCGCCAATAATCCTTGTGCGGCTGCTTCTTCATAGCCTGTAGTGCCATTAATTTGTCCAGCGAAAAACAAGCCATCGATTGTTTTTACTTCTAAAGAGCGCTTTAGATTGCGTGGATCAAAATAATCATACTCAATAGCATAGCCCGGTCTTGTAATATGCGCATTCTCAAGGCCTTTGATGGAATGAATGAGTTTGACCTGGATATCATATGGCAGGCTGGTGGAAATCCCGTTAGGATAAATTTCAGTAGTATCTAGCCCTTCCGGCTCAAGAAAAATGGAATGCGTATCTCTTGCGGCAAATCGAACGACTTTGTCTTCTATGGAAGGACAATACCTCGGGCCTATGCCTTCAATTTTTCCAGAATACATGGGGGACTCTGATAAACCTTCACGGATGATATCGTGTGTTTGTTTATTTGTGCTGGTTATCCAGCATGAAATTTGTTGCGGGTGTTGTGTTTGATGTCCCATAAAAGACATGACCGGTATTGGTTGATCACCCGGTTGTTCCACAAGTTTGGAATAATCCATTGTGCGGCCGTCAATTCTTGGCGGTGTACCCGTTTTTAAGCGCCCCACCGGGAAATCCATCTCACGTAAACGCTGTGCCAATGCAATAGCAGGCGCATCACCAGCCCTGCCAGCTTTAAAATTTGTTTTCCCAATATGCGCCAGTCCAGCCAGGAATGTACCAACCGTTAATATCACTGCTTTAGCCGAGAACTGTATGCCTAGCTGTGTAACTACGCCAACAACTCGATCCCCTTCAATAATCAGATCATCTACACCTTGCTGCATAACGCAAAGATTGGTTTGATTTTCGATACGCCTGCGTATTGCCTGGCGGTATAAAACACGATCTGCTTGCGCACGCGTGGCGCGTACTGCCGGCCCCTTGCTGGAATTGAGTGTGCGAAATTGAATGCCGGCTTCATCTGTGGCAATGCCCATCGCGCCACCCAGCGCATCGACTTCCTTCACTAAATGACTTTTGCCGATTCCACCAATCGAAGGGTTGCACGACATCTGGCCTATGGTTTCAATATTATGTGTGAGTAAAAGTGTCTTTTGGCCCATGCGTGCAGCAGCAAGCGCCGCTTCTGTACCCGCGTGACCGCCGCCGACAACGATAATTTCAAATGCTTCGTTTTTGCTCATATGATTGTGGGGCTATAACTAACTCTGTTTATTGAAACTGGTTGATTTGAATGGAGTGATTAAGAGAGATGTTTCACGTGAAACCTTTTGCGATATTCTTCGATAGAAGGTGCCAGCACTCCTTCAACTTGATATTTTAGGGTACAGCGCTCACAAAATGTTTCGTAACAAGGCGCAGCACGCAGACAATGGTTATTCCCTTGGCAAGTGCTGCAACGCAGTGAAGGAACATCTTGTGAGCGCCCTACGGGTTAGCTTTTCAGCGTCACTGGCGGTGTTAGGTCTCTTGACAAGGGAATGACCATTGCCTGCAAGACCTGCCTTGCCAGTAACACTGAAAAGTTAACTGAACCCTAAAATATCAAGTTGAAGGAGTACTAGTTTTAGATGCCATTATAGGTGTTGCTGAATGGATTGTGCAAGTTTATGTTATGCTGGCGCCAACTAATTCCGTGAAAGTTTTACAATGCCTATTGAAAATGAATTACAGCTTCGCAGTGAATCAAAATGTGAATTATGCACAGCGACTGAAAACCTAAGTGTGTTTGCCGTGCCGCCTGCCACAGATGAGGCGGATAAATGTATTTATATTTGCGGAACATGCTGCGAACAAATCGAGAATCCAGAGAAAATTGACATTAATCATTGGCGCTGTCTTAACGACAGTATGTGGAGCCAAGTGCCGGCTGTGCAAGTAATGGCTTGGCGAATGTTGCAACGTATCAGTCATGAAGGATGGCCGCAGGATTTATTGGACATGCTTTATCTGGATGATGAAACGCTAGCATGGGCTGAAGCAACCGAGGAAGGCAGAAACGATAATGATGCACCCAAGCATCTCGACAGTAATGGTGCTACTTTGGAAGCGGGGGACACTGTAACGTTGATCAAAGATTTGAATGTAAAAGGTACCAGCTTCACCGCCAAGCGCGGCACATCGGTGCGAGGGATTTCTTTAGTTGCCGATAATCCAGAACATATTGAGGGCAAGAATCCTGAGTAATTGCCAGATCACCAAAATCTTCAGTCGTGCGTTTAATGTTCAATATTTTAGAATGGCGGGTCATCTAACCCTGCGTCCATCCAGTGACCGCAGAGTTTGCACGCACCCGTCGACGGATTTACAGTAAGTGCGTGACAATAGTCACAAAGAAAATTAGATTGGGCTACAGTTTTGGTCCGGTTCTCGTACCGCTCATTGAAAGATCTGGCAAATTCGGGGTTTGATTCCAGCAACGACTCGAATGTATCGTCCTTCCGTGTGTGATAGCCAAAGAAATCGAGATCTAACTCATTTTTTGCAAAATGAACGGCAAACCCTAAAGCCTGACCGACAATTCGATCAGCCTCTTTTTTTGTGGTATTCCACGAATAGTGTTCTATTGCATTTCGGGTATTTCTTAGAGACTTGATCAGATCTGAATCATCTTCTACAAATTTGAGTCCACCTATCTTGCATAAACGGCTAAGAGCAATATCTACTGTTACCGTCCTTGCACTCAAGCTCGGAAATTTGTCGACGTTTTCCCAAATCAAAACAGGATGGACTTTCCGCAATCTTTCTTTAAGTAATAATTCCACACCATGAGCGACAGCCAAAACGGCTTGCTTTAAGCGCCTTGCGTCATTAGGTTCGTCTTGCCAAGCCAATAAATCAATGGCTTGTGTAATAGAATCTTCAGCATTGGAGAGCAAATCAAATTCAATTTTCAATCGCAAACCTCGGGCAACCTTGTCTTCCACCTAAAAGAATTCATAAGTGTGATAATAGTCAAATTAATTCGAAATATTGAAAACACCAGCTTCATTGCTCTAATGTTTCTATACTCTTATAAAAAAGTAAAACATTATGAATAAGTCGCTGATCACTTCAGTATAAATTCCGCACGATTACCCTGTTTCTCGTTACCGTCCTCCTCTTCTTGCATGCCCAATACAAAGACACGGTCGGCGGAAATTTCGCCTTGCGTAATTAGCCAGTTTTGAGCTGCATTGGCGCGGCGTTCTGCCAAGTCAATCATTTTACTGTCCGTCACCTCAGTGTTTTCAAGTATGAGTTGTTCCATTTCTTCATCGGGGATGCTTTTAGTCAGGCCGATTAGGTTTGTGGGCTTTTCGAAGTCTTCTTTCTTGTACACTTTTTCAAGGTATTCGCTGTACTCTTCAGGCGTGAGTTCAACATCTTCCAGTGAACCACCTGATTGTCCTTGTTTTGCTTCAGCTGCCAATTTAAGGGCTTTGATTTTCCGCTGCATGATGGCAAGCTTCAAACCTTCGCGATCTGTGACAGGATCTATGTGCCCGGCAATTTCAAGGCGTAATGCAGGTCTGTCAATTAAGGCCTCAGATAGCACCCGGAGGCTTTTAGTAGCTTTTGCGTCGATTTCTGCAAATCCTGGCGTGAATTTGACTGCGGATAATTCTTCTTCACCGCCAAGCATGGACCCCAATAATGAGAATGGTGCAGTGATCGCTCTGGTTAAGAGATTCATAAACGCGTCGAAAACAATACCGCCAATACTGAATTGCGGATCGTTAATTGAACCTTCGATAGGTAAGTGGATGTCGATTTCACCGCGCCTGTTTTTAAGTATGGCAATGGCAAGCCCTAATGGAACGGATATGGCATCCTCACTTTCGACTTGGTCACCGAGGGTGAATTGATCCAGGAAAATATTATTCTCGGCGGTTAATTCGCCATTCTCAACATGGTATTGGATATCGACTGATAGTTTACCTTTTTCGATTTCGTAGCCGACGTACTTTCCTGAATAAGGACTAAAAGGCGGCAAATCAATATCCTTCACTTTAGCGACGATATCCAGCAATAGTTCAGAACTGAATGGGTCCATGTCACCGCTAATTTCCAGCGGTGCGGTTTTGTCCAATGCCCCTTTAATATCGATCTTGCCGACTTTATTCGCATGTAACGGGCCAATTTTTCCACTAAGGCCGGTCAGATTAGCCCGGTAATTGGGTTGAATAAATCGATCATTAAAATCAATGTTGCCTTGTTGCAAGATGATGCTACCGATGTGTACCGGCGTGGCTTCTTTGGCTGCAGGTGTTGTTTCTGTGGGAGTTTCAGCTTCAGTTGTTGCAGCAGCAGGTGCATCCGTTTCTTCCTGCTTAACAATTTGTGTAAGGTTAAGGTCTCCTGTAGAGGAAAGAATGACATGTGCAAAGAAATTAGCTAATTTAATAGTGTTGATATCAACGCGTAGCGGTTCATTGACAAATTTAATGCCGCTGATATCAAGTTTTTTCCAGCGCACTAAGTCCGCTGCATTTTTTTGGTCAAACAGATTGAAATTTGCCAGTTGTCCCTCACCATCAACATTAATTATTAATGGTTCACCATCCGCTTTGATGTTGCCTTGAAAAGAAATATCGCCGCTGGTTAACAGTGCATTTAACGTATCACCAGCCCATCCCTGCAAAGACACTAAATCTATTGCTTGTAAATCAAGCGTGATGTCTGTAGCCAGCGGCGACCAGGCCAATGAACCACTGGTATTGATACTGCCGGTTTGATTAACTTGTGCGTCAAGTGAAAGATTTAACGGTGTCTTTCCGCTCAAATCTATGTTTTCAACAGATAAGTTAATTGGGTTGATCGCCATTGGCGGGGCTTTTGGAAGCGTGACGTCTGCGTAATGCAGTCCCGCCGAATTCAAGTTGAAACGCTTGATTTGTATTGCCCATTCAGCGTCTTCATCCGGGGTTGCAGCGTCTTCTTCCGCGTTGGCAGTTTTAACCGGTTCCGATTCCGTTTTAGGTTTGGATTCTGTTTCAATGGTTTCTGCGGCAACCTGAACGCGATCTTCATACGATGGTTTTCTGTCAGGAATGGGTAACGGGGCTTGATAAGGCTGTGTCGCGAAAAGATGGGTTAGGTCGATAGTGCCATCTTCTACTCGGCGCATATTGGCACTGAATCCATCCAACACAATCTCACCAAGCGTAACCTCTTGTTTATCAATGCTAACTCTTATTTCGTCGATGGCGAGTTTTATCAGTGCAAGAATAGACTCCTCATCATCCTCACGCGTTAATGAAATATTGTCTAGCTGCAGCGCAATGTTGGAAGGATGCTGCATGGTTAAATCAGTTCTGATTAACTCCACATGAAATTTTTCCAGTGCTGCGCGATAAGGCGCAGCAACTGATCGATTTTCAATTTCAATTTGTCGTAATGCCGTGCTGCCCGTTAAATTAATAGCTGGCGGTTCATCACCGATTTGCGAAAAAGTAAGCAGCAAATCACTGTCAAAATATCCAGAAAGCAAACTGATACCAACAGGTATGGGCGCATATTCATGCAGGTTAGTCAGATCAATATCGGACAGTTTAAGTGCCAGCGTGGCTTCACGATTGTTGGTAAAGAGGCGCATTTGCGCCTCCAGCGCAAAAGGCGAACCGTTAATTTTGGCGTCAAAATGCGGTTCTACCCAATTGGCCTTAACACTATCAAAATTGGCAATGAACGGTATTCCAAAATTGATTTCTGATATTTCCTGATCACTTTGTTCAAACCGATCAATAAACGCAAAGCGTCCATTTTTAATAATGATATTACTGACTGAGAATAAGGCTTTTTTGCCATCATCAACTTCTTCGTCTTCAGATGGTTTTGAAAATTCCTCAATTAAATCCGTGAAGTTAAACTGATTTTCATCTTCACGTACCACACGAACAGTGGGGGAAGCCAAAGTGATGGCGCTGATGACCGGTGCGCGACGCGTAACCGACTCAATACTTAGGTCAACATACAGTTGCTCAAAGGAAATAAATGTTTCGCCCGCATCAATACCATCAGTTTTCTCGCCAATATTAAAGCCATTTACTGTAATTTCCAGCGTATAGGGTTTAATATCAATAGATTGGACGGTTACCGGGCGGTGCAGTGTTTCAGATAAAAGTATTTCAACTTGATTTTTTGCGTAACCGGGCAGCCAAAAGTAGCCCAGTAATCCAAACAAGATAAAGATGCCCGTGATAACACCGAGACTGATACCGAGGCGTTTGCGATTAAAGAAACGAGGTTTTAAAGTCGGAGTCATTGCGATATCCTTTTTGATTATACGCTTACAGGAAATATTTTTTTCTAAAAAAGGGTCATACTAAATCATTTTATTAATAAAAACTGATTTAAGGGCACTTCTAAAAATCCAGATTTCATCCCAACTGCTGTGTTACAGAAAAAATTTATTGTTGTCATACCAAATATATGCTGCGCTGCAAAACTTTTTCTGCGCCTTGCATTTGGGCGAACTATGAATTTAGAAGCGCCCTTAAGCTACCCAGCGTACTTGCTGTCAGCATGTCGCTGAATAGCCCAAAAAAACATGGTTTTGGTCACGCGTTAATAGTGCGATTCTTCCTGCATACCTACTAATTCAACATCAAATATTAGCTTAGCATTAGGCGGGATGATATTTCCAGCTCCCTGTGAACCATAAGCCATATAAGGTGGAATGATTAACGTGCGATGTCCGCCCACTTTCATGCCCATGACGCCTTGGTCCCAACCTTTAATAACGCGTCCTGAGCCCAACAAAAAGGAAAAAATAGCGTCACGATCACGTGAGCTATCAAATTTTCTGCCTTTAAAATCTTCCGCACTCTCGTCAAAAATCCAGCCGGTATAATGCACATTTACCGTTGATCCGACGATAGCTTCCGCACCGGCGCCGACTTCTCGATCAATTTTTTGAAATTCTTCGTCCACGCTCGAAGCATGTTCTTTGTATGCAAATGCTGTCTGGGGTAATAATACCAGCGCAACCATTATGATACTTAACTGAATCAGGGTCTTTATTTTAGACATAGTTTCCTCAAGAAATAAATTAAACTTGGTTAATTGTAACAATCAACTCTAAAGTATTATAACCGCTAAGCATAGTTCAGTGAATTCAAGTTCTAAGTGCAACAATTTCAGAAAAGAGGAAGACATCGTAAGAATCTGATAAATTTAAATCGTCACAATTTAAAATCAGGAGACTATACGATGCCTTACACTCATTTAACCTCATACGAGCGATATTGTAAGCTCATATGTACATGTACAAGATGTCAC
>JAJFJK010000089.1 GCA_021774075.1 Nitrosomonas sp.
GCATGCATTGTGTAATGCGCATCATCTACGTGAACTGGAGCGCGCATACGAACAAGACAACCAGCAATGGGCCGGACAAATGCAAACATTGTTGCAAGATATCCTGACGGATGTAAAAGCACAAGGAAATGTTCTGCCCACAAAGCTGGCTGAGCATTACACAGAACGTTACCGGAACTTATTGAAACAGGCAGAGAGCGAATGTCCTGCACCCGATGAAGCGAGAAAACCCGGTCAGCGCGGACGGATCAAGCGAAGCAAGGCTCGAAACTTGCTCGAACGTCTTCAGCTTTATGAGCAGGATGTTTTACGATTTATGACCAATCCCATCGTACCCTTTACCAACAATCAAGGTGAGAACGATATTAGAATGACCAAAGTGCATCAGAAAATATCTGGTTGCTTTCGGGCAAAAGATGGCGCTGATATCTTTTGCCGTGTGCGCAGTTATCTGTCAACCTGCAGAAAAAATGATATTTCTGCCTCCAAGGCACTTTCCTTGCTCTTCGATGGCAAGTTGCCTGATTTTATCTTGTAGAAGGAGTGGAAGAAAATACGCTGAATAGTTACACTCTATGTAACTATTATGTTATTTTTGTCGTTACCGGTGATTTTCTACTACACATACCAAAATGTGTTCAATAAGCCATTACAAGATGATGAATTCCTCATGTCAGAGTTACCTGGTGAAATTGAGAAAATTACTGAATTTGTGCCTGGTGTAGAAAGTGAAGGAAAAATTGAATCGGTTGCTGAATCATTTGTAAGCTATACGGATATTCAACTTGTATCACGTCAAATTGACTGGTCAATGGTTACATCATGTATTGCAAGTGAAACTCAATGTATTTGTTATAGCCAGAGTGCTGAAAAATTAGTTGTTCCACCTATAAGCTGTCGTTTAGCTGTTGAGAATGGCTGGCCAGGACGAAGAAAAGAAAATCAGGGTATAAGTTTATAAATATTTTTAGGTTGCGTAGAAGCCAGCACTGAACTGTTTTATTTCAACCTCTATGGGCTTATGGCTGCCATCAAGTAAAATTCCATAGCCCCCAGGGCGGCGAACTGAAAACATGAAGCCACTTTCGTATTGACTTTCGTCAATGCTAGAGCCATAACTTACTTGGCCAATTATGAAAATAATGATTTCTCGGTATGGATGGTTTGAAGCCGCTTTTTGAAACATAGCTAAATCGCTTCCGACTTTGCCATGAAATTCTAATTCCTCACCTGGAACGATGAGATGACCCAAGTTAGCTTTATTGGAAACGAATGCTTTGCGTCCTCGTGCGTACTCATCTCTCATGTTTTTTAGAGCTTCATAGGTATCTATATTCCCCTTGTGGGAGAAGAGCATGTTTGCTCCGTAACTAACATTCATCGCAGGGGAATGTCCCGCGTTTCTAGCAATTATTGTAAATGAAAGTCCATCTTCATTAAAATTAAGGCGGCTATGAGGAATTATTTTAGGAACAGTAACCCATGGTCGTTGGGAGGAAATGAAAATTTTCTGATTCAATTTATTGCCGCTAATAGCTGCTTGTGCGGCTTCTTTGGCAATAGTAAGAGATTTTTCCATTTCACTGGCTTGCCTTTCACCAGTTTCTTTAGAAGCCATACTTAGTCGGTAAGTGACCCACCATAAAGCAGCTGTAAAACAGAATAATAAAAAAGTAAAAAGAGCAAGAAACCCCGTATATATGACTAGAGTTGCATCTGTCTCTGCTTTAATATTGCGTTCCTTTGCATTTTCTCGAGCTTCTTCTTCGTTTTTTATGGTATGAATCTCTCCAGTAATATATAAAGGAGAATTCTTGGTTCCTTTTTGTTCTTTTTCTTGGTGGTGTTCCTTATTCTTTTCTTCTGTTTTTATTGGTTCGTCTGTCCATGAATTCATACTAAATAAAGTAAGGATTAAGAGAAGCCAGCGTATATTCATCATATTCAAAAATAACAAACTCTTTATTTGGTTTATTTCATAAGGATAGATTATCCTGTTCAAGTAACACAGGTATTTGAAAATACATTAAAGCATTAACATTTATACTACGTATTATAAGTGAATTATAATATTTAGGAATTTAGTATATTTTCAAAACTTCAACAAGACCTCTAAGACTAGAATACGCAGGTGCACTTTATCATGTCACTTCCAGGGGAGACAGGCGTGAGGACATTTACCTGGATGATGACGATCGAAAAGAATGGTTGCAAGTATTAGGCCATGTTTGTAGTCGTTATAATTGGGTGATTCATGCCTATTGTCAGATGACCAATCATTATCATTTTTTGGTAGAGACAGCAGACGGAAACTTATCCAAAGGCATGCGACAGTTAAATGGTCTTTATACGCAACGCTTTAATCGTCGCCATGGTTTGTCTGGGCACCTTTATCAAGGTCGCTATAAAGCATACTGATACAGAAAGAAAATTACCTGCTTGAACTGACAAGATATGTGGTGTTAAATCCGCTGCGAGCTGATATGGTGAAGAAGCTGGAGAATTGGCCCTGGAGTAGCTACTTGGCAACGATTAATGCAGT
>JAJFJK010000090.1 GCA_021774075.1 Nitrosomonas sp.
GCCTGCCCCCAATAACCCATGGCACAATCCGCATCCGCTTGCGTAGCCGCGATGAACGCTTCGTGCGCACCTGCGTAAGTCATGTGATGCAGCAAGGCCAGACCTCTCACCGCATGTTGACGCGCCACTTCATTGCAAGACACTGGAAAATTGACTGTACCAAATTGCTCACCATAGGTGTCATTTGTCGTTTTAGCCGCACGCACTGCATGGACGGCAGATTGCTCATCCTGAGCAAATACACAACCGGCAAAGACGATGGTAGTAATACACAGCAATGCGGTTAACAATGATGATTTCATATTTTTGTCTCGTTATTGAGCCAAATTTGCATGCATCTTGCTGGCAATTGTTTCTAAAACACCGCAATATGTTGCTTTAAGGCTAGGTTCCAGGGGCGGCTGTAAACATGGACTTGTGATGTCGCCTGACCTTGAGAATCAACCAGCAAACCGTCAACATGTGTCCATCCAAGTATACCCTCACTCAGATTGTAGGCATCCAAACCTTTCTGCCGCAAATCCAGGGCGTAGTAACCACTACGATATCCAATCGTACAGTACACAATAATTTTCTTGTTTTGATAAGCAGCAAGATTGCGCTCAAAATGTGCCTCATCAATGGCGCCAGCAATGATTGAAACATTTCGTTCCTGTGGCGTGCGAACATCGACCACAATATAGTCAGTACGTTTATCCTGCGCTAATTTGCGCAATGACTGATTTGAAAATTCTGGAAGGCCGGGAAATTCCGACTTGACGAACGCATAAGTTGTTTTCAGAAAAAACTGTGGCGAAACATAGCAGGCCACGACAAAACTAACCATGCCAAGCAGACATATCCCTAGAAAAATTTTCAATAGACTCATCGAACAATCATAACAAATACGTTGTGTGAAAACTACTGATTAAGCCACTTTCAATAACAAAAACCCAATCTCGCATTTGTTCAAGCATGTTTTCAACTCATTGATTAGTAAACAATGAATGTAAATAAGTGTTATGGTAAGATGCAAAAATAAGTACAATTCATTACACTGAGCAGCCACACAAAAATTTGAATCTGTAGAAGACAATCTTCAATTTCCGGAGGTGTACATGAAACTTCGTCATGACAACAGAAGGTTTGATGATACTGAAACCCGCAGCAAAATGGTGTTACTTAGCGAGTTGCAAGTATGCCAATTTGAGTTAGAACTACAGAATAGTGTTCTCAAGCACACAAAACAGCAATTAGAAGAAATGCACGATACAGAATTATTGCGTGGAAATCGGCGTTTAATGCAAAATCTGTTTAACATCCAGGAAGAAGAACGCCGCCTGCTTGCACGTGAATTACACGATGAACTCGGCCAATGGCTGACAGCCATGTATGCGGAAGCTGAAACCATCGCCCATCATAGCAACAAAGGTTCCACCGTTTATACCCGCGCACAAGCCATTAGCAAATGCATCAAAAAAACACATGAAGCAGTCCTTGCGATGCTGCATCAATTGCGTCCCGCATTACTGGACACACTGGGATTAGTCGAAGCTTTACATGCAATGAAAAATGATTGGCGCGACCACCACACGCACATCTCTCTCAATTTAGAATTAAAAGACAAGCTGGACAAACTTGGCGAGCCCATTAATACCACTGTGTATCGCATCATTCAGGAAGCACTCAGTAATATCAGTAGGCACGCTCAAGCCACGCAGGCGCATGTCTGTATAAGCCGAGAATCAGGGGTCATTTCTAAGGATGATTTTCTCTCGTTGCGTATAGTGGACAACGGTGAAGGCTTCGATATAGACCAAGCATCCAATGGGTTAGGTCTGCTGGGAATGCGTGAACGAACCATTGCAGCAGGTGGCGAGTTTACAATACACAGCATACCCAATGATGGCACACAGATTCATGTCCGCCTGCCGCTTAATTATTTAAGCAAAAACAAGGGAAGACGGGCCAATGACCGTTAACGACATCAACAAGCCCATTAAGGGCGCTTCTAAAAATTCAGAGTTCGCCCAAATGCAAGGCGCAGAAAAAATTTTGCAGCGCAGCATATGTTTAATATGACAGCAAGAAATTTTTTCCGCAATACAGCAGTTGGGATGAAATCTGGATTTTTAGAAGTGCCCTTAAGGTGATGCTAGGCGGCTGTCGGAGAATAGAATGATCTACTGCGGGAAAGCTATTTTGGCCAGATTCTTTGATAATTTTCGTTAAATAGAACAACTATTAATCTAAAATGATCAAAAAATCTGCCTCAAAATTAATTCCCCTCGCTACGACCACTATTCTCGGACAGCCTTCTAGTCTCCGAAAGTGGGTTAAAAAACATTGTGTCATGAAATTCCAGAATTACGACATCGTTTGGCAACCACCCTATCTATTAACCACTGCTATCAATTTGACCCTGAATTAATTCCAGATTCCTTCAGGTTTTTCAAATAAATTTTTAAATCATTTTTTACTTCCGGCGCCAGCATATATAACCCAATGATGTTGGGAATTGCCATGGCGAAGATCATGGCGTCTGTAAATAAAATGATGTTGGATAATTGTGTGGAAGCGCCAACGATAATGAAGGCACAAAATAACACTTTATAAATATTTTCTACTGTGTCGTGTTCACCAAATAAATAGGTGGCACCTTTGAGTCCATAGTATGACCAGGAGATCATTGTTGAGTAAGCAAATAGAAAAACGGTCAGGGACAAAACATAGGGAAACCATGATATGCCCGATGCAAATGCACGTGAAGTTAACTCCACACCTTCCATGCCACTGCCTTCTACATAGGCGCCGGTAATCACAATCACGAAAGCTGTTACCGAACAAATCACTACGGTGTCAATAAACGGGCCAAGCATGCCTACCATACCCTGGCTAATAGGCACGTCCGTTTTGACCGCACTATGGGCGATAGCGGATGATCCCAGCCCTGCTTCATTAGAAAAAGTAGCGCGTTGTACACCCATCAATAATGCACCCATCAATGCGCCAATGCCGGCTTCTGGATACAAGGCCAATTCGATTATAGTTAGCGCCGCAGCTGGGATGGCTGTGTAATGCATGCCAATTACGACAAAACCCGCGAGAACATAGGTGACGGCCATTATGGGTACGACACGACTCGCTACCGCAGCAATCCATTGAATTCCTCCGATGATGACCAAGCCAACCAGAATGGCCATAAATAGACCAAATAGCCAGCCTCTATCAGCCAAAAAACCAGCGTCACCGCCGGTGACAATGAGTGCTTGTTGATAAGCTTGATTGGCCTGAAACAGACTGCCTGCACCCACCGTGCCGCCAATACAACAAACCGCAAACAGGCCCGCCATAAACTTGCCCATTTGCGGTTTTTGCAAGCGTTCAAATGCACTGCGCAGATAATACATGGGGCCACCTGAGATTGCTTCAGGATGGCGCTTGGAGCCATGTTGGCGATATTTAACACCCAGTGTCACTTCGACAAATTTGGTCGACATGCCAAACACGCCCATAACGGCCATCCAAAAAGCCGCACCAGGGCCGCCTACAGAAATCGCCACGGCAACACCCGCAATATTGCCAAGTCCGACCGTACCTGACAGTGAAGTCATTAAAGCCTGGAAACGATTGATCTCTCCATCTGCATCTTTGTTGTCAAACTTGCCACGCAGAACATCAATGGCGTGTCCAAAGCAACGTATATTGATAAACCCCAGATATACGGTAAAAAAAAGCGCAGCCAGAACCAACCATATTAATACCAGCTTGAATTCCAAACCCAGGAATGGAACACTGTAAAAGATGACTGATGCAACAAAATTTGATATTGGCTCAAATGCTGTGTCGATGATTCTATCGATTCCCATTAAACAAAATACTCCCTGCTCTCTTCGTACGACATTAATCGGATAAAAGAGTATTGGTTCGTGCTGTTGTTATTTAATCTGATTGAATGCAATTTTTTGATCTTTATAAAGAGAAGATGAAAACTGGCCTTTTCCTGGAAATGTAGCCGCTCGTTAACGAAGTATCATCCAAACAACGTATCATCCATAATCCTATAACCCATCATTCTGCCATAATTTCCTTGCATGGTGCATGATCATAAGCGCTCCAATTTTATAATTTGGACAATAAAATGTTTGTCATAAACAAATCTGGATTATTCTGTTTGATTGTCATTTGTCTGGCTTCACAGATCGCTTTAGCGGATGAAATCTATCGTAGCGAGGATGCGCAAGGACGTGTTACTTATTCAGACCGGAGCACGGCTGGATCAAAACAAGTCGGCATATCCAAAAGATCCTACCGTCATCAGCGTCAGGTTAAGCATGTATATGATGGTGACACTGTTGTTCTTGAAAATGGGCAACGCGTTAGATTGTTAGGTGTGAATACGCCTGAGATCGAAAGCCGTCACAGGCAAAGTGAGTCTGGTGGCGTAGCGGCCAAAGAGTGGCTGCAGAAGCAATTGCAAGGCAAAAAAGTTTATCTGGAGTTTGATGAAGAAAAACATGATCACTACAAACGCGTGTTGGCGCATATATTTTTGCCGGACGGCAAACACCTCAATCTCGCATTAGTGGAAAATGGATTGGCCATCGTCAATATCATCCCACCCAATATTCGTTATGTGGATGCACTCATTAATGCACAACAACAGGCTGAAAAACAAAACTTGGGTATTTGGTCTATGCCTGACTACCAGGCTTATCCACTAAGCCAGATTTCCGGTAATCGCAAAGGCTGGCAACGCCTTCTTGGAACACCACAATCAATTAAACGCAGCAGGAAATATACGCGATTGGTTTTTAATAACAATGTTGATATTCGCATCGCAAATGATCATCTGAACTTATTTCCTAAATTAGAAAATTACCTGCATAAATCACTTGAAATTAGAGGTTGGGTATCGCGTAGAAAAGATCATTACTCGATATTAATTCACCATCCGAATGCACTAATTTTTCACTAATTCAAGATCAGTGTTAACTTAAGGGCACTTCTAGAATTCAGAGTTCGCTCAAATGCAAGGCGCGGAAAAAAATTTCGCAGCGCAGCATATGGTTGATATGACAGTAAGAAATTTTTTTCGCAACGCAGCAGTTGGGATGAAATGTGGATTTTTAGAAGTGCCCTTAAAAACCACCATACCTTGAACGTTTCTGGAAGCTTATTTTAGGTATGATTAATCCCAATAACAGACCACCAAACAATACTAAAGCGCCGGTCATGAACCATTCCCTGTCTTTACTGCTTCCCAACTCACTATTTTCTTGTTGCAATTCACTAAATTTCTTTTGAGTAACAGACAACTGTTGATGCAATTCTTTATTTTGCATATCGATAGTTAATACATCTGCGGCTGTACGTTTTATTTCGGCCAATTGATCTTGTAATTGCTTCTTTTCGCGTTCAAGCGTTGTTATCCGTTTGTTGGCGTTATCATGTTCAGTTTTAATGGTGTTAAATTGCGAGCGTAATGAGCTGCCTTGTGCATTTGTATTGGTTAGTTGTTTGGTTAGCTTTTCCAATTGCGTTCGGGCTGCAGGTTCTCTCATCAAATAGCGGCTTAACACCCAACCTTCAACGTCACCTGTTGTTTGTACTCTTGAATAACCATTCTCATCATCTGTTTCTAACACTTGCAGCGCGGCACCACTTTTAACCATACGCGAAATAGCATGACTACTACTTGGCCCGGTACGCAATGTGATCTCAAATTGGTCCGTAACATAACGTGTTTCAGCATAAACAAACGATGTTAAAAACAAACAACAAACAAACCAGACATGTAAGGCAATTAAACAGAATTTTTTCATGGTGTTTGAGCAAAAACTAAAATTATGGAATGTGATGCAAAAAACTCAATGCACAGGCGGTTAGGTTACAAGCATATCAATATGTTCTGGCTTTAGGTGGAAAAGATTCGACCGTTAAAGGCTTCAAACGCACCGGTTTATAGTCTAAGTGTTTGTCTGCACTAAAGAACAGCGTGTGCTTAAGCCATTTTTCATCATCCCGTTGTGGAAAATCTTCACGTGCGTGCGCACCACGACTTTCACTACGTGCCTCTGCTGAGATCATTGTTGCCATGGCAACTTCCTTCAAGTTGTCTAACTCCAAGGCCTCGATACGTGCCGTGTTAAACACTTTGCTTTTATCCTTGATACTTGTGTGATCAACACGCTCAGCAACTTGCAGAATTTTTTTCACACCTTGTTGCAACATATCTTCAAAACGAAAAACGCCACAATGGGTTTGCATCGTCTTGGCTAATTCACTTTTAACCTCAGCCACACTTTCACCTTTTTTCTCGTCATCCAGACGGGCCAAACGCGCCAATGTTTTGCTCGCCGCATCCGCAGATAATGTTTTATGGTGAGGGTTTCTTTGCAGGTCTTCAATGATCTGATTAGCAGCGGCACGGCCAAACACAATAAGATCCAATAAAGAATTAGTGCCCAGACGATTGGCGCCATGTACAGAAACACAAGCACATTCACCCACGGCATAGAAACCTGACACAACCTCTTCTGGCCCCGTTTTATAAGGCGCCACAACCTGACCAAAAAAATTAGTCGGAATACCGCCCATCATATAATGGGCTGTTGGAATGACGGGTATCGGGTCATGAATCGGGTCTACCTGTGCAAATTTCATCGCCAATTCACGAATGCCGGGTAAGCGTGATTTAATAATATCCGCACCCAAATGATCCAGTTTTAGCAGCAAGTGATCACGATCTTCACCGCAACCACGGCCATCCTTAATCTCCATCGTCATAGAACGTGCAACCACATCACGACTCGCCAGATCTTTGACATTGGGCGCATAACGCTCCATAAATCGCTCACCTGTTTGATTGAGCAAATAACCGCCCTCACCTCGCACAGCCTCACTGATTAATACACCTGCGCCATGTATGCCGGTCGGGTGAAATTGCCAAAACTCCATATCTTCCAAAGGAATATCAGCACGTGCTGCCATGCCTAGGCCATCACCGGTATTGATTAATGCATTGGTGCTGGCCTGAAAAATTCGCCCCGCCCCGCCGGTTGCAAACAAGGTAGCTCTGGCCTGCATGATCATGACCTCCCCTGTTTCCATTTCCAATGCCGTAATACCCAAGACATCGCCCTGCTCATCACGAATCAGATCCAACCCCATCCATTCAACAAAAAACTGGGTATTCGCGCTGACATTACGTTGATACAGTGTGTGCAACAAAGCATGACCCGTACGATCAGCTGCAGCACAGGAACGTGTCGCTTGCGCGCCACCGAAATTTTGCGATTGGCCACCAAACGGACGCTGGTATATTTTGCCATTTTCCAAACGATCAAACGGCATGCCAAAATGTTCCAGTTCATACACCACTTCATTGGCCTGACGACACATGAATTCAATCGCATCTTGATCACCGAGATAATCAGAGCCTTTCACAGTGTCATACATATGCCAGTGCCAATTGTCTTCGGTAACATTGCCAAGTGAAGCGGCAATGCCGCCTTGTGCAGAAACGGTATGTGAGCGTGTAGGAAACACCTTGGACAACACGGCTACTTTCAGTCCGGCTTCAGACAATTGCAAAGCCGCACGCATACCAGCACCACCCGCGCCGATAATGACGACATCAAACTTTCTTTTAGTTATTGCCACATTAACTCCACAAAATCTCTGCTGACCAAACAAGATAAAACAACAGTGAAACGATTACCAAAATCTGCGCTGTCAAACGAATTGCAGTGGGGTGAACGTAATCCATTAAAATATTACGAACACCAATCCAGCTATGCCAGAATAGCGCGATAAAAAACAGAAACGTGGCAATGCGCATCCACTGATTACTAAATATACTTTTCCATGCTGCATGATCTTGTGGAGACAGAACAAATAGAATGACCGTCGTTATTAATAGATAGGCGATCATCAAGACAGCTGTTATGCGTTGCACCAGCCAATCTGTTAATCCGTAATGTGCGCCCGTTACAACGCGATTAGTGCGACCTACCATATCACCACACCTGTTATCAAAGTCAGTAAAATGCCCGCCATCAACACTAATTTACTACTTGCACGCGCTTGCGCCAGGGCAATACCAACATGCAAATCTAACGCCAGATAACGAATTCCCGCACACAAGTGATGCAGAAAAAACCATATTGGCAGGAGCAACAACAATTTAACCGCCGGACTGGAAAAAACCTCTTGCAATGTCTCAAAGCTTTGCTGTGAAGTCAGCAACATTTGCAGACCATATAATAGCAATGGAATACCCGGAAAAAAGAGCAAGACACCGCTAATACGATGAAAAATTGAAACCAAAGCAGGTAAAGCCAGTTTGATCTTGAACAGATCCAGATGTTTGGGGCGTTTATTATGCAATTTCACTTCCATACAAGTATTTCTAACGTAGAAGATTATAAAGCGAACATAAAGCACTAAATATATATCAAGTTTAGTCTGTTATCCTGAACGACACAAGGCATAACGCCAATCCAGATACAATGCGTTGTAATGTATAAAGTATTTGCAATCATTAATCATAGTTTAATAGCTTTAAAAATTCAGTGCTATCTTTGGATCAGGCCCACATGATAAAATTGTGACAATTATTTCATAGCAGATACAAATACATTTACACATGATACAACTGACCATTAATGACCAAATTCAACATTTTGAGAGCCCTATTAACGTTACACAACTGATTGATTGTTTGGCATTGCAAGGCAAACGTATTGCCATTGAACGTAATGGAGAGATAATTCCGCGCAGTCAATTTACTGAACAGATTTTGGTCGATGGCGACCAGTTGGAGGTTGTCGTAGCGGTTGGTGGTGGCTAAGGGTAGCGATTAAGATAGTACTAATCAATTCGTAAACTAATTCTTTAAATTAGGCTCAATTTTTTAAGAAATACATAGGATCTCATGGACAATCTCATAATTGCTGGCAAGACTTACAGTTCCAGACTGCTGGTAGGAACTGGAAAGTATAAAGATTTCAATGAGACGCGTGCTGCTATTGAAACCAGCGGCGCTGAAATCATCACTGTGGCAATTCGACGCACAAACATCGGACAAAATGCAGGTGAACCCAACTTGCTGGATGTCATTTCACCTTCACAATACACATTACTACCCAACACAGCTGGTTGTTACACTGTGGATGATGCCGTACGCACATTACGCTTGGCACGAGAATTACTGGATGGTCATAGCCTGGTCAAACTGGAAGTCCTGGGTGACCCAAAAACACTTTACCCAAATATGGTGGAAACGATTAAAGCAGCAGAGATCCTGATTAAAGAAGATTTTCAGGTTATGGTGTATACGTCTGACGACCCCATTATCGCCAAACAACTGGAAGAAATTGGCTGCGTTGCTGTCATGCCGTTGGCCTCACTGATAGGTTCCGGCATGGGTATTTTGAATCCATGGAATTTACAAATCATTATTGACAATGCCAAAGTCCCTGTGCTGGTCGATGCAGGTGTCGGCACTGCATCAGATGCGGCTATTGCGATGGAATTGGGCTGTGATGGTGTGTTAATGAATACAGCCATTGCTGCTGCTCAAAATCCGATATTGATGGCATCAGCCATGTGTAAAGCTGTAGAAGCCGGACGTGAAGCTTACCTAGCCGGACGCATGGCTAAAAAGCTGTATAGCGCCAGCCCCAGTTCACCCGTTAGCGGAGTCATTGCCAGTTCTGGGTCATAACAATCAATAATGATAACTGGCAAATGGTGTCAGTTCATACACTTTAGCAATCTTCTTTTTAATTCATGAAACAAACAATACGGAGCTTTGTGCTCAGGCAAGGGCGTGTTTCTAATGCACAACATCGCGCTTGTGAAACCCTACTGCCCCTATATGGCATCCCATTTGCTCAAAAAACAATTAACTTAAATGATATTTTTGGCCGCAATGCGCCCAAAATTCTAGAAATTGGTTTCGGTATGGGCGAAACAACAGCTGCTATTGCAAAAGCCAATCCGGAAAATGATTACCTGGCCATCGAAGTTCACACCCCCGGCGTTGGTAGTTTACTTAACCAAATCGAAGCACTCGAATTAACCAATCTGCGCATTATTCAACATGATGCTGTAGAAGTATTACAGTATATGCTGGCAAAAGAATGTTTGCATGGCATACATATCTTTTTCCCCGACCCCTGGCCCAAAGCCAAACATCATAAGCGCCGTCTGATACAACCCGCACTAGTTGATCGCCTATGTGATCATATGAAAAAAGGGGGTTACATCCATGCCGCAACGGATTGGGAAGACTATGCCGAGCAAATTTTAGAAGTCTTTAGTAATGAATCGAAGCTTATAAATACGGTTAAAGACTATGCACCACGACCTGAGTACCGCCCATTAACCAAATTCGAGCAACGAGGACTTAAACTGGGGCATGAAGTGTGGGACATAATCTTTCAGGAATTTCACCGTTCTGATATATAAAAAGGAAGTAGTGTCCGCCAAATAAACCAAGTAAGCTATTGACAGTTTACGTATTGCTTCATAATATGCTTATTTCTCTTGCCTATTCATATGGATAACCTCGCATGTTTTACTGGTTACTTTTAATATGAGGCAACGATAGCTTTTTACGATATCCTTGGGTTACTTTTATAGTGAGGCAATTCGGGCAATTCGATTCATTGACCGTAGCAAACCAGCTTATGCTATAATTCTTTACTTCAGGCGCGGGGTGGAGCAGTCTGGCAGCTCGTCGGGCTCATAACCCGAAGGTCGTAGGTTCAAATCCTGCCCCCGCAACCAATTGAACAGACGGCTCTAAAATATGATTGTCATTGGCGATTTTATTTTTGAGCCGTTTGATTATGTGCTTTTCTTTCTTCATAGATTTATCCTCAGTAGCTATTCTTAGAATTCCGGCTAGATCACCA
>JAJFJK010000010.1 GCA_021774075.1 Nitrosomonas sp.
AAAGCTAAATACAACGGTGCAACTTCAGCGGCTGCCGGATGCCCTAAAGCACGCATGAGTTCGCTACGTTTGAATTGAATGGGGCGCCACATGGCTTCACTTTGTTTATGCATCAAAAATAAATCACCACTTAATTTTGACGGTGCGGAGGCGGCACTGGCATACAGTGAATCTTTGAACCCCAATTGCATAAACACCAGCACACAGGCGAATAGAACCCCACTGATGGCGGCAATTAATTTAGTCTGGTCATGGATTAACAATCGCCAGGCCAAGCGTGCCGGAAAATAATACCAAGTTTCCATTACGGTTCGATCCGCACCTGAACCTGCCGGAAAATCTGATGTTGTAAATTATTAATTGCTCGGGCTTCCAGTGTAAGGCGTACTTCGATAATGCGATTATCCCTGTCCGCTAACGGATCCGTGTCATTTAAATCATTTTTCTTAACCTGGAAGCCCAGTTCTCTTACCTGGGCGGTATAGGCATGCTTAAAACCTGATGCATGGATGGTCGCTTTTTGTCCGACACTGATTTTTGATAAATCAGATTCATAGACTTCTGCAACGACATCCAATTGTGTTAAATCAGCCAGTTCCAGTAAACCATTGTCTTGGATTCGTTCACCTGGCCGAGTTAATATTTTTAAAATCGTGCCGCTAATCGGCGCATAAATCAGTGAATTTTCCAGTTCTATTTTGGCCGCTTTCAATTCAGATTCAGCGTTTGCAATTTCAGCAGACAAGCGTTTCAGTATTGCTCTGGATTGCTCAAATGCCAGGTACTTTGTGTCCGCAAGTGAAATACTCGCCATGGAGTCTTGTTTAAGCGTTTGGTAGCGGCGGTGTTCCTTTTCATTAAAAGCCAAATTGATTTGTTCCACCTCTCGTTGTACTTTTAATACGCCAATACGTGTTTTTTCCACATCAACTTCTGCCATCTTTTTTTCATAATCGGAGAGTCTTGCCAATACCTCACCGGATTCAACCTTATCCGCCGCTTGAAAAAAGAGTTGTTGAACTCTGGCACCTTCAGGCCCGGCATTATGGGAAACTTTTATGACACGGGAACGTGGTTCAATGCGTCCTAAAGCGCCAATACCGAGACTGGTATTAAAAGTCGTGGCATTTTCAGAGAAACTGCTGAAACTGGCGGAAAAGAAAAATACAGTTATGAAAAGACAGTAATTTATGGTGCTCCGCATGAGGTATCCTATTGGAATATTGTGGCAATTATATCAAGGGAATTACTGGTACTCTGACTATTTGATATTTGCATACCATGTAACAAATAACTGAATCAGGTTCTGAAGGCAGAAAGAGTTTTGCTACTATTAAATACCCAACACAGTATTTTTTCACAAAAAGAGGTCACAATGCGCTTCCCACTATTTACAATCATGCTTGTTGTTTTTGCCTCAATCAGCTTGTTAACAAGTTGTTCGGTTTCTTATTCACTGGGAAAATCGTCAGATTCCATTTCCGCCAGTTTGGATTCTATTTCCACTTCATCAGGCAATGGTGATGAGACGGCCGCAGATGTGGCGGCCAATAGGTATTTTGAGGATGTGGCGGTGGCTACTGAACGCTTTGTGTCTAAGCGGGAAAATAGCCGGCAATTCCAGCAAGCCATTTCAGACATTGCCAGGAATCATGGCATTGTTGATTGGGAGCGGGAAGGCAGCACTTATGTTGCGATGGGCAAGGGACTTAGACGGGCAGGCGTTGGTGAGCAAATGATTTCCGCTTTTCCCTATTTTCGTATTGTCGCCAATGGTACATTTTATTCGTTGGTGTTGGCTGGATATCACCAGTCATCCTAAACCTATTAAAGCTTACACCCGGCTTGAAGCATTCTGTTTATTTATTGCTGCTCCTGTCAGTTTGTTTTATCGGGGCGCAGAGAATAGAGGCGGCAAAAATTTCTGAGCCCGCTGAAACAGCAATGCTAGATTTTATTTATGTTAACGCCAATACGGGTGAAGCGGCAGGGGGCCATACAGCGATCCGGTTAGGCTCAACCGTGTTTCATTACCAATTCTTTCCAGATGGTAAGTTTTTGTTGGTACGTGAATCCTGGCCCCATTTTCGTTATATCTACAATGAACTTCGCAATCGCGCCATCTCTGTTAACCGCGTTCCTTTGACTGCGCAGGGCTATGCCCAACTAAGAAATCATTTCACCGGTTTGCTTTTAGCGCAACAGCAAAATTTAAATCATTTACACGCGGCTCAGAATGAGCAGCATTTGTTAATGCAGTTGAAGAAGGGCACTGGAAAACTGGCGCTTGAAAGCGTTGGGTTATTTGATGATACCCGTGCTGAAGATGATGGCATGCGCAACTTGAATCAAATAATTCATCGGGCGCTGGGCGAAAATTTTGTGATGCACCAGCGTAAACAGGTTGATGCCCGACTTGCTCGGCATACGCTGGAAGTTGATCAGCCGGTTGACGGATTAACCTGGGAGGGCAGATTGCAGGCGTTGCTGCTTGAGCGTGAGTTCTACCGCATCATAGAACAGGGTAAGTCATTGGCACCAGAACGTGTTTTAAGCACGTCACTTGGTGCTGTCGGTTTGTCCGCTGAGCAACAGGCGTTGCTGCAGAATTATAGCCAACAACTGGCGATATCTATTGTTGGCCTAATACAATCGCAGCGCCCAGACCGGGCCAAGTCTTTACTATTACAAACAGCTCGCTATTTGGTGGTCAAGCAATCGTTGTCAACCAATACATTGCTCACGCTGGATCCTTTCTCAACACGCGCCAGTTTGGTACAAGTGACAGAACGTGATGAATTGCAAGGATTGCACGCGCAATTACGACAAAATGCCATGCAGGCGCAGCAGGATTTTTTTCAATCGGCGGCTAATATAAACATTGCCTACGCTATTTTAGAATCGTCACTGGGTCGTTTGCACGAAATGGAAATTGCATTGCAAACGGGCAGTTCGGTGCGTGTGGAGCCAGGCATACTTTTGCCCGCCCACAAGGGTATGGTGTCTTTGGATTTTACATACAGGCAGATGGATTTGTCGACATTGGTCGCCGAGAATCAAGTCAGAAAAACGCAGTTGCAACAACAAGTGGATGAGCAATATGCTTACCATTTGATTACGCGAAATTGTGTGACCGAATTATTGCGTTCACTGAATTCTGCATTTGAGAATAAGATGAGTGGCGAAAAAGAACTGGGAGGCTGGTTGGCGCCAAACGAAGGTTTGGCTTTTATTCCGCACCAGTTTGATGCGCTGATTACTGAGCATTTTCCTGTCCAGGAGAAGGAAGTATTGCCAGCACGCCGTTTACGGCAATTAAATGCATTGTATACAGGTGCTGCACATGACAATGTTTTGCCGCTTTGGTTGCGTGAGTCAAATACGCTTAGCACCACTTTGTACAAACATAGGGTAGAGGACACACATTTTTTGTTTTTTACCGATGATATGCTGTTGTTTCGGCCTGTTTTTGGCGCAAGCAATATTTTATGGGGCGCGCTAAATAGTGTCGGTGGTGTGTTTGGTTTTCCGCTGGATGGTGGTGAAAGGCTGCATCAGGGGCTACGCGGTATGTTTTACAGCTTGCCGGAGTTGATGTTTGGGAATATACGTAAAGGAAGTTATGGGTTTATAGAAACAGCAACAGTTGGGCCATAAATGTATAATGGCCGGTAATGACAGAGATATATTTCTATTCTGGGGCGGGTAATAAGCTGGAGACGGCATGTCAACTTTGTGCCAAGGCGATTCAACAAGGGGTTAGGGTGCTTGTATATTCCGTTGATTCAAGCATAATTAATCAGCTTGATCGGTTGCTGTGGACTTTTTCTCCGACCAGTTTTGTTGCGCATTGCAGAATTAATGACGATGAGGAACGAATTAGTGTAACGCCGGTTATACTTAGCGATAAAATAGATGACACGGTGCATTGTGATGTATTGCTTAATTTACATGATGCTTGCCCGCCTTCTTTTAATCAATTTCAGCGTTTGATTGAGATTGCGGGTGTTGCACAAGAGGATAAACTGGCGGCGCGTGAACGCTATCGTTTCTATCAACAGGAAGGCTACAAAATTCATCATTTTAAGCTTGATGACAAGGATTATTCATGACGCAGCAAGATATTGAAACGACAACCCAGTTTCAGCAGGATGTGGCGGATTTTAATGACGAGGAAATTCAGCAGAAACTTGATTCATTAATGACCAAATATCAGAGCCAGAACCAAATCGCGACAGATAAAAATAATATTGTATTTTCTGATGCCAGCCTGTCTCAAGTTGATGCCAGCCAAACGCTGGAAGAAGTCATTGAAAATGAAATCCCGATACTCACCGAGGTTGTTACACTGCGATCTTCTCCATTACGCTCAATTCTGGATGTTGCCTTGGACCAAACCAGAATAGAAATGAGTCTGAAAGACCGGGAGGAATTAGCGCGTGCCTTGGCAAAACAATTAATGGAGTCGCCAATTAATTTTGGACAAAAGGCTCATGGATGAATGTAGACAGTTTATGGGCGCCTCTAAAAATTCAGAGTTCGCTCAAATGCAAGGCGCGGAAAAAAATTTGCAGCGCAGCATATGGTTGATATGTAAGCAAGAATTTTTTTTGCGCAACGCAGTAGTTGAGATGAAATCTGGATTTTTAGAAGTGCCCTTATGAAAGTATTATTAATTATTTGTGTTGCAGGTTGTTTTTTTGCAGCTTCTGCCATGGCGGAACGTGCAGATAGAGACCAACCTGTACATTTGGAAGCAGACCGTGCCACAGTTGAGGATATCAACCGGGACGATGCCAGTCGGGTTAGTGTGTTTACTGGAAATGTGCTTTTGACCCAAGGGACTTTACGTATTAGTGCGGAGAAAGTCATTATGAAGGAAGACATTGATGGCTTCAGATATGCCACAGCAATGGGCGATTTGGTAAGTTTTCGTCAGAAACGCAGTGGACTGGATGAGTATGTTGAAGGATGGAGCAAACGGGTGGAGTATGATACCAAAACCGACAAAATTGAATTATTCAGACAGGCCCGGTTAAAACGAGGTTCAGATGAAGTGAATGGAGATTATATTTCCTACGATATGAGTAATGAGTTTTTTCAGGTGATTGGTAGTAATGAACGGGGTGTTGAAGCTGGCCCGGACAGTCGTGTGCGCATCGTCATACAGCCGAGAAATAATTCTAATCAATCGGACTAAGATGATGCGGATTCAATCAAACGCATGACTGCGGAATATGAGTGAGTTAAAGGCTGATAATTTAAAGAAACGTTATAAAGCGCGCACTGTTGTGCACGATGTTTCTTTTTCCCTGTCGAGTGGAGAGGTGATTGGCCTGCTGGGACCAAACGGTGCGGGTAAAACAACCTGTTTTTATATGGTGGTTGGTTTGGTGCAACCGGATGGTGGGGAGATATCGCTAAATGGACAGGATATTAGTCACATGCCGATTCATCATCGTGCTCATCTTGGTTTAAGCTACTTACCGCAGGAAGCTTCTATTTTTAGGCGGCTTTCCGTTGAGGAAAATATTCTTGCCATACTAGAGCTGCAAGATTTTGATGAAGACGCCATACAACACCACTTAAATGATTTGTTACATGACTTGCATATCAGTCATTTGCGTGATAGCCCGGCCATTAGTCTATCCGGTGGAGAGCGGCGGCGTGTCGAAATTGCCAGGGCGCTTGCCTCACAACCTCGTTTTATTTTATTGGACGAGCCTTTCGCGGGTGTAGACCCAATCGCTGTTCTTGATATACAAAAGGTGATATCTTTTCTGAAGGAGCGTGGTATAGGCGTGCTGATTACCGATCATAATGTTCGGGAAACGTTGGGAATTTGCGACCATGCTTATATTATTAGTGAAGGTGAAGTGTTGGCTAAAGGCAAGCCGGATGAAATCATTTATAATGAGCGTGTAAGAGAAGTTTATCTGGGAGAGCATTTCCGATTGTAAAGATGACGATTCAATTTGTTATGAGGTTTCGCCGATGTTTATATGTATAGCTATCTGGCGATTGTCTAGGAGGCTGTCCGTGAATAGAATAATCTACTGCGGGAAAGCCATTTTGGCCATATTTCCCGATAATTTTCGTTAAATAGAACAACTATTCGCCTCAAATGATCAAAAAATCTGTCTCAAAATGGCTTTCCCTCGCTACGATTACTGTTCTCGGACAGCCTCCTAGTCAATAGGTGATGGCTGTTTCCCCAAAATCATGAAACCAACGCTTCAACTAAAATTATCACAGCAACTTAGGCTTACACCTCAGTTGCAGCAATCTATTCGGTTGTTGCAAATGTCTACACTTGACCTCAACCAAGAGATAGAACGCGCCATTCAGGAGAACCCGCTGCTTGAGGTCGCTGAAGATTGGGATACGTCAGAAACAGGGCAGCCGTCAGGTACACAGGATGCGCAAGACTTGCAACAGGATGAACAGGACGTAAAGGCGTCACAGGATTCGGAATCTCGACCCGTAGATGAAGTTGCCACTGAAGCTAAAACAACTGCTGAAGACAATCAAGATTATGCCGCTGATTGGCCTCAGGAGTACCGTAATGCGCAGGATGTACGTGACGATGACTATGAATCTCCACAAATGGCGGCAAAGCCACTGAGCTTACGTGAACATTTGAATCTGCAAGTTTCGCTTAGCCAAATATCAGAGCATGACAGAAGTATTGTTGGTTTATTAATCGATAGCCTGGATGATAATGGTTATCTTATGCAGGATCTGGATGAGTTGATTTTAATGCTGCCATCTGAATTAAAGATCAGTAAAGATGACCTGCACATTGCATTAGAATATCTGCAACTACTGGACCCGGTTGGCGTTGGTGCGCGGGATTTACGAGAATGTCTGATGTTGCAATTACGCGCACTGCCTGAGGATACAGCCTATCGTAAATTGGCCATAAAAGTTGTAGAAGAATATCTGGACATTCTGGCCGTACGGGATTTTATCCGAATTAAGAAATTTTTAAAATGCGGTGATCAAGCTTTGCGCGCAATTCGTCAGCTCATCACCAACCTGAATCCAAAGCCGGGTAGTCAGTTCAATATAACAGATGCACGTTATATTGTGCCGGACATTGTGGTAACCAAAGTTGATGGTGCTTGGGTGGCTAATCTTAATTTGGATGCTATTCCTAAACTGAGTATTAATCACCTTTATGCCAATTTATTGAAATATAAGCGTGATGAATCATCGCGAGGATTGTCAAGTCAATTAAATGAGGCCAAGTGGCTTATAAAGAATATACAGCAGCGCTCAATTACCATATTAAATGTGTCGAATGCAATTGTAGAACGGCAGCAACAATTCTTTGAACATGGTGCGGTTGCAATGCGTCCACTGGTATTACGAGAAATTGCAGAAAACCTAAGTCTGCATGAATCAACTATTTCACGCGTGACAACGCAAAAATTTATGTATACCCCAAGAGGGATCTTTGAACTCAAATATTTCTTCGGTAGCCATGTGGCGACTGATACAGGCGGTGCCTGTTCTGCTACGGCAATCAGGGCTTTGATTAAGGAACTAGTGCAATCAGAAAATCAAAAAAAACCACTCAGTGATAATCGGATTTCGTTAATTCTTGAGCAGCAAGGTATCGTCGTCGCCCGTCGCACCGTTGCCAAGTACAGAGAGTCGATGCAGATCCCCCCAGCAAATCTTCGTAAAACTTTTTAATCAGGAAAAAGGAAGCCTAATGAATCTTAAATTGACCGGTAACCATGTAGAAATTACCGATGCAATGCGTGACTATGTTAATTCAAAGATTGATAAAATTACCCGCCATTTTGATCATGTTATTGATGTAAGTGTAATTTTATCGGTTGAAAAACATAAGCAAAAAGCGGAAGCGAATGTGCATCTAAGCGGCAAAGATATCTTTGTCGAAGCAGACGGTACTAATATGTATGCGTCTATAGATAGCCTTATAGATAAGCTGGATCGCCAGATATTAAAGCATAAGGAGAAAAATCTGGAACGTCGGAATCAAGGCGGAATAAAAACCCAGGATTTTGAAGAATAGAAACTTGGGTCGATACCGGTTTATTCATTAGACGCAGAATAATCGGTGTTGCCCAACCAGATAAGCCACAACTTTTTTAGTTAAAGGGCGCTTCTAAAAATTCAGAGTTCGCCCAAATGCAAGGCGCAGAAAAAATTTTGCAGCGCAGCATATGTTTTATATGACAGCAATAAATTTTTTCTGTAACACAGCAGTTGGGATGAAATATGAATTATTAGAAGTGGCCTAGTGATTTTTTTAAAGGAATCGCTGTCGCCTTAATTAACAGCGCCTTAAGAAGTATTTTTATTTATTAACAGAAATCATTCATTTCATGAATCTTATTACACAATTATTGCCACTATCCAACGTTATTGTTGATCTAGATGTGGCCAGTAAAAAGCGCGTTTTCGAACAAGCTGGATTATTATTTGAGAATTCGCTCCATGTTGCAAGAAGCCAGGTTTTTGATAGCTTGTTTGCACGCGAAAAACTGGGCTCTACCGGATTGGGTCAGGGCGTGGCAATTCCGCATGGTCGTATCAAGGGATTGCGGGAGGCTGTTGCAGCATTGGTTAGAATGAAAGAAGCCATACCGTTTGATGCCCCTGATGGTCAGCCGGTGAATATTGCCTGTATTTTATTGGTGCCTGAAAAGGCGACCGATAAGCATTTGCAAATTCTAAGTGAATTGGCGCAAATGTTTAGCGATAAACAATTCCGGGAAAGTATTCTGCACTGTAAAGATGCTGCTGAGATTCATCAACTCATAGCGGACTGGACACCTAATGTCTCAAATTAGTATTGCCAAATTATTTGAAGATAAGCAGCAAAAACTTGGCCTGAAATGGGTTGATGGTCAAGAGGGTGGGAACATAACATTACACGGTGAGGAAATCGCGCAATCTACGCAGGGCATGATAGGCCATTTAAATTTTATTCATCCTAATTGGTTACAGGTACTCAGTAAAGATGAAATTCATTATTTAAATAAACTGGATGCTGTCGCTTTAGAAAAGAAATTATCCCATCTGACACAAAGTAGCCTAGCCTGCATTATTGTGGCCGACGACGCAGAAGTGCCTGCTTCGATACTTGCCATGTCCAATGCGAACAAAATACCTTTGTTTTGTTCACCCTATCCAAGCCTGGAAGTCATTTGGCTAATACGTTCTTATCTGGGGCGGGTTTTGGCGCCGTCCAGTGCATTACATGGGGTGCTATTAGACGTGCTGGGTATGGGCGTGATGATTACCGGTGAAAGTGGCGTGGGCAAAAGTGAATTGGCTTTGGAATTAATAAGTCGCGGGCATGGATTGGTGGCTGATGATGTGGTGGAGCTGCGTCGCATTGCACCTGAAACCTTGGAAGGACGCTGCCCACCAATGTTACGCGATTACCTGGAAGTTCGTGGCCTGGGTATGTTAAATATCCGCACTATTTTTGGTGAAACTGCCGTGCGCCGGCATAAGAATATGAAACTGATTGTGCATTTGCAAAATTCAGGTGGTGTGGATCACAATACATTGGAGCGCTTGCCGATCACCAATCTGAATGAAAATATTATGAATGTCGATATCCGCAAGGTTATTATTCCGGTTGCTGCCGGGCGTAATTTGGCAGTATTGGTGGAAGCAGCCGTGCGTAATTATGTGTTGCAACTGCGTGGTATTGACAGTACCAAGGATTTTATTGAGCGGCATGAAGAGGAAATGAACAACCCGCCTGAAGACACTAGTGCCTCGTCAGGTTAGAGGATTGATGGCGTGCAACACCCACTAACAGTTACATTGGCATTTACCGGCGCATCCGGTATGCCTTATGGGATGCGCTTATTGGAAGTATTGCTGACACAGGGCCAGCATGTTTATCTGCTTTATTCACAGGTCGCACAGATTGTTGCACAGCAGGAAATGAAGCTAACCCTGCCTTCACGTGCTAAAGAAGCCGAAGCGTTTTTTAACGAACGATTTAATGTGTCCGATGGACAATTACGTGTGTTTGGGCGTGAAGAATGGTTTGCCCCGGTTGCATCAGGCTCTAATCCCGCTGACGCAATGGTGATATGTCCTTGCACCATGGGTACATTGGCGGCGATTGCGGCGGGTATGAGTCAGAATTTGATTGAACGGGCCGCTGACGTGATGCTAAAGGAAAACCGGCAACTGATTCTGGTGCCGAGAGAAACGCCGTTATCTGCCATTCATTTGGAAAATATGCTTAGGCTCGTACGCGGTGGTGCTGTGATTTTGCCGCCTAATCCCGGTTTTTATCATCATCCACAAGATGTGCAGGCCATGGTTGATTTTGTGGTTGCAAGGATACTTGACCATTTGGGTGTCAAACATACATTGATGCCGCGTTGGGGAGAAGCACAGTAATTTTTTCTTATTTTTGCGCGATTGGCACAAGTCCATTGCTGCCATTCTGGAAAACACCAACTTCTGTAACAATATACTGCATGGCAATATCATGTGGCTGTGGATGAACACTGTCCAGACGCTGCATTTCAAAAGCGACGCCGATGGTCAATGGTTGCTGCTGATACGTGGCGAGCGTCCGGTCAAAATAACCACTGCCATAACCCAGGCGATAGCCTTGCTGATCAAACCCAACCATTGGAACGATTACCGCATCAATATTCACAATGGGCGTGTCATCAGGGACAGGAATGCCATAAGCCCCTTGCTTCATTGGCGCGTCAGACCACCATTCACAAAAACGCAGTGCTTCGTGCTTGTTGATTACTTCAGGTAGTGCCAATGTTGCGCCAAGTTCTTTAAAATACCGTGCAATCGGGCGTGGATCATACTCATTTCTAAATGGCCAATAAATCCCAATTTTCATATCTTGAAGCTTTGGGAAATTATGCTTAAGCGCAGTAGTGATCACCAGACTCCATGTCTGATGCGTGTCTTGTACGATGGCTTCACGCGTTGCAACCAATTGATCACGCTGATTCTTGCGCCATTCCTGCCAGTTATGCATTATTTTTATCTATGATTGGATGGTTGAGTGTTACGTTGTCGGTCAAGAAATGTTTTTCCAGCAGTTTTCTTACAGGTGTTGGAATGGCGTATTTGAGCGCATCATGTGGCTTCACCCAAGTTGTTTGCGGCGCTTTGATCATGCTTTGTGAAACGACTTGTAGAAATTGTGGATGGATACGTAATTTAAAATGCGTGAACTGATGGTCTAATGAGGGTAGTGATGTTGGGAGATTAACATGTATACCAAGGTATTGTCGGCAATAAGTGCTGGCGTTTTCATCGACTTCAAGTTCTGGCAGGCTCCATAGTCCACCCCATATGCCGGTTGAGGGTCTTTTCTCAAGTAATATTTTCTGGTGTTGTAACAGGATTAAGAAGATGGCTTCTTTCTGCGGCAGTGGTTTGCGTATTTTTGGAGTGGGCAGTTGCTCAATACGGTTGTCATTAAATGCCACGCAATTTTTCTGCAAGGGACAGGTGGTGCAGATGGGTTTACGCCGTGTGCAAATGATTGCACCCAGGTCCATTAACGCCTGTGTATAGGTTTCGATGTGGTGTTTTTGATTGCTGCCGGGTAAGTGTTCTTCCGTTTTACGCCATAATAGCGTTTGGATTTTGCTTTCACCCGGGTAACCAGGAATGCCAAAATAACGTGTGAAAACGCGTTTCACATTACCATCTAAAATGGCTTCACATTTGCCATACGCAAATACGGCAATAGCCGCAGCGGTCGAACGGCCAATGCCTGGTAATTGTTGGATCAAACTGCGGGTTTGTGGAAAATTTCCCTGATAGTCCTGCATGATCATGCAAGCGGCTTGATGTAAATTCCTGGCGCGTGAGTAATAACCGAGGCCGCTCCATAACGCCAGCACTGCATCAAGCGGTGCCTGGGCTAAACTTTGGATATTGGGAAAGCTTTGCATGAAGCGATCATAATAAGGAATAACTGTATTCACTTGCGTCTGCTGCAACATAATTTCAGACAGCCAAATGGCATAAGGATCACGCGTTCCTTGCCAGGGCAAATGATGGCGTCCGTTTTTCTGTTGCCATTGAATTAATTGCGTAGCGAAAGCTGCCATGCTGATTGTTGTGTCAGATGATATTTATTGTGTGGAAGCAGTTGAGTCGGCAGGACGGATCTGTAATTGTATATCGGTTGATTGTATGTCGCCTATTTGCAATTGACCAATGTGTATTAATCCTGTCATATTTAAATTTCTTAAGAAAGCCAGATCAAGTTGTTCGGCTTGTTCTTTATTTGTGGTTAGTGGTGGCGTTTGAGATGCCATAAAATGATTTAAATTCAGTTGAGCTATGAATAAATGCAGACTCATAGTTTTCTCAGAAAAATTTGTCAGGCTGAAACTTGCTTGTATTGGACTGTCGACAAGTTCTCCCGTGTAATTCATTTGTATTGTTTCCGTTCGTAGGTTGAATATCAAATCACCTGATAGTTGGCCATCAATGGGTGGGTTGGCATCTTCTTTACGGGTAAGACTGAATATTGCATTAATGTCAGGTAATGTCCAATGTTGTTCAGCGGGCAGGCCGACAAACGTCGTATCCACAGCAGCCGTTACAGTTTGCATCGTATTTTGTGCAGTTAATTCGAAATGAATCGCGTTGCTTTCAAGCTGGTCGCCCGTGTGTGTGAGATCAGACATTAAGAATTTTCCGCTAATGTTGTTAAGGGCATCAGTAATGTTAAAGGATAGATGGACGGGTTCACTCGTTACATAACCGTCATTTAATTGTATTTGTGTTGCCGCAAAATTAAGGCCCAAAGTCATATCGTTCGGTGTGTTGGTTCTAACCAATTGGCCATTGCTTGTTAATTTAATGCCAGTAAACAAATCTGTTTGTAAGCGCCCTGTTTCTAAGTTTAAATTACTGAGCGTTAGGGTGTTGTTGGTGATTTCATCTTGTAGGATGACATTAGTATTAACAATTTTCACATGATCAATATCAAATCTATAAGCTGTTGGTTCTTCGTCCGGGACAATCAAATCATCAATATTAGTGCGGCCATCCTCAAAACGAATGAGTGTGGCGTTAATACCCTTCACGGTAATGCCATCGGCATTGAACTGCTTACGCAGTAATGCAAGCAGGGAGACTGATAGATGCACTTTTTCGACAGAGGCAAAAATTTTATCTTGCTGATATTCACTTAGCGAAACGGGGCCAAGATTAATATTCAGCTTTGGGTAAAAACCAAGTTCTAAATTACCTTCAAATGTTAATGTGCGTTGTTTGTTTTCTTTTACCCATTGGGTAATCCAGGGTTTAAACGTGTTGGCATCAATGATCAGCGTAAGAAAGATAATTGCACTGGCTGAGAGTAGGGTGATAACACTAAAAATAATCCATGCGGATTTTATGAGCCGAGTCATAGGCGGATGGGCTGATTATCCTGTTTTTAAATTCATTTTGCTAGAAAATAACTTCACTAAACTTGGCATTGGGCGTAGTGACTTCCATTTTAGCCAGTTGCGTCAACGCAATTTGTTGCTTTGTATCATTATTAACAATTAACAGGCATTCCCCTTTGTCAGCAGAATTGACGATATCAATGGCTTTTCCCTCCAACGTTTGCTGATCTTTTAATATCAATTTTAGCTGATAGCCATACATACAAGCCACTTCAACAAAATCATGCAGTTCACACGATATCTCATCATGATTCATGGTTGTTGCTTCCTTTAACGTGACAGATAAAGCGTTATATATACTCTACCAGAGGTAAATCATGCAAGTATGAAGTTTTATTGCAATCAATGTGGCTAACCTGAATATTGCACCAGTGCGTTAGATTTTGGCCTGTAATCGTTATGCCTATTAGTTTTTAGTAATTTTTGAGAAATACAGTTTGTACTTAAGGCTCACCAGTTGGTGGAATATTCAGGCTAGGAAGAAATGGGTCGGCAAAACATAATAGTGGTGGTTCATACCACGCTGCTTTTACTTCGCTCAATTACTGCAATGTGTACAATGTGATCTCACCCGTTCATTCAATGCAAATTACGGTTCATCCGGTAAGTTCGTACTTTGAGAAAAAAAACAAGTTGAAAGAAATTGAATTTAAGGTTGAAACTGTCTCTGTATTTTAACCAAGAGGCTTTTTCAATATGTCCACCAGCTTGCTGTATCACGCCTTTGGCATAATCGGGTATTTTTATCAAAGCACGTGTTTTATTGCTGGCAACATAATTGTTGCCATACAGGAAGATAAATGGCGACTGAGGTGTCCGGTTTGTCGAAGTCGTAATGTGCATCGCAGAGGGAAGTTGCCGCGTCGTATTCGCACCGTACCGATTGGTAGAGAAGCAGTATTTATAGACCTTCCTGTTCAGCGATTAGAATGCAGCAAATGCCAAGCAGTGCGCCAGGTAAAAATACGCTTTGCCGATGAACATAAGCGTTATACACGTTCATTTGAAAGGCTGGTTCTAGATCTCTCGATGCAGATGACTATCCAGAGCGTGGCACGTTACCTTGGTGTAAGCTGGGATCTGGTTAAGGGGATACAGAAGGACAATC
>JAJFJK010000091.1 GCA_021774075.1 Nitrosomonas sp.
GCATGTATCATTTACAAATAACAGGGCAGAACGGGATTTGAGAATGGCAAAAGTTAAACAAAAGGTCTCAGGGTGTTTCCGATCAAGTGAATATGCGCACGCCTATTGCCGAATTTCAAGCTATTTGCAATCAATGGCCAATAGTATCTAGCTCGGAATAAACCATCCAGTATTTTAGCTGGAGGTATCTGAAGTGTTTTATATGGACATTATTTGCGGGATTCGTGGGCAATATTAAAATATTGCCTTTTCTCGGCCGTAAGCGACAAAAAATGTCATATTTTTACTTTTCTCAGGCCCATTAAGGAAATCATGACAGGCAATTTCTGCTGTAACTCCCTTATGCCAAAAAAAACATTGTAGCAAGTGTCAATCATTCCACGCTGTTAGCCAGCTTGAGATTTCGCTACTCGACAGTTGCTTCATCACTTAGGTTTTCCAACTGCCTGGGAAACAAATGACCTAACAATTAACCTTGAAAAAACAGTTAAATATCTCCTACCAAGGATTATCATAATTGTCAAGCTCCATGTGGCGTAAGAAGGCATTCGCATAAAGCAAAAGCTCACAGAAACTACGCACTCCAACTAGCTCAACAAGGATTTTCAGTACCGTAACCTGCAATTATTTAATTGTTGGCATGTTTTCTGCTTATATGAATATGTAAATTTGAAAAAGGCAAACTCTGCGAAAGCAGAGGACGCAAAGTCACTGATCTAATGGGCCAACGCCCCAAGATGGCAGGACTGCCAAATAACGCAACAAGTTACAGCTTCATCACATGCGGAATTCGATGAGCATTGATCAAAACGACTTCGACGCGTTTCATGCAGTTCGGTCTTCTTAACTACACGGAGAAGCCGAAAATGAACACTAATACCAACACTCAAGCATGGCCTACTACAAGCTTGCTGTCACAAATCACAACTAAAACTATACTGATCACACTATTACTCGTAATATGGATGGTTTTTATTCCCTGGGGAACAGTGCATGCCGCAGACACAGCAGTCAAATGGCATCCAGGTCATTACTATGCGATTTTAAGTTCGAGAAAAGACAATCCTAGATATCTAAAGAAAATACATAGAGAGCTTAAAGAAACGCCTGCATTGCGCGGGATACAAGTTCGTTATCAGTGGGCAGAGTTGGAAACAGCAAAGGGGGATTATGACTTTACAGCTATTGACAAGCATCTTGCTGAGCTTGCTAAACAAGGAAAACGGCTTATCATTTTGGTGCAAACTAAAACATTCAAACCTGACACGCCTCTTGCGCCAGATTACCTTAAAGCGACAAAATATGGCGGAGGGGTATTCGCTTTCTCCGATCACGGTGGGAAAAAGGACGTAATTAAAGGATATAAAATTAAGTTATGGAATGACAATGTCAAGTATCGTCTGATTCGGCTAATGCGTGCACTAGGTGAGCAGTATAACTTAAACCCCCACTTTGAGGGTATCGGCTTGGATGAAACAGCTATGGGGCAATCTATGACCCCGGTATCTAGAGACCAATTTAATAGGTTCTATGAAAACCTGTTGCATGTAAACAAGAAGATGCGTCAGTATTTCCCCAATACGATGACATTTCAGTTTACAAATCATCCGCGTCCGATTCTCAAATCGTTTGTCGCCGAGCTCAAAAATATGGGAACATCGCTGGCTGGCCCGGATGTTCGCTTTGAAGATAAAGGTCTAACCGTGAAAGATAAGCCAAATACACCAGACGGTGTGTATAGTTACTATCCTAAACTTTCTGGAATTGTGCCATTATTACCTTCTGTGATGCCTAATAATTTTATCAATACTATACGTGATGGGTCTGGTTATGAACCTACTGTCCAAGAGCTTCTAGATTTTGCACGGGATGAGTTGAAAGCCAATTATATCTTCTGGTCGCGGACTAATAATTATTATCAAAAAGTGCTGGAGTTATTGAATTATCGTGCTCAAACAAAAGATCCAGCTGGCGGACTTGATCCGAATTGCCCCTCGATGTATCCCTCCTGCATTGAGTAGCAGTTTCCTATAAAGATCACAGGGTGCGGGGATATATTTTCCAAGATATATCCCTCATCCCAATCAAACCCTACTAGCAAGAAAAGCTATTTTTGCAGCGCACAACCAAATTATTGAGAGCGAGTGTCTGATTTTGTGCATGTAACAGTATAGGTCATCACCAACGATAGTAGACGGTTTTTCCGCAATTCGTAGGCACAAGCATTTGATAAGCGCATTAATTTGCGTAGCCTTGCGCCAGACAAGAGATAAAGGTTATCTTTTGTAACCCATGTCTTGTAACTTCTGCACCATCTATAGAAAATATTATTATTCCAGTGAAGAAAAAGTATATTGGTGTGTGCCTCAATTGGAAAATATTTGTTGGGCGTAGTAAAAAACACATTTTTTGCCACACGCAGCATCTCGTTGATAAACATTAGCTGCGCTTCGTCGTTACCAACATGTTCAATAACAGCATTACTGAATATCCAATCGAATTCGTCATCATCAAATGGAAATTTGCCACCCTGGTACTGCACAAATCGTTTGTTTGGAAAAAGATTATTCATCTCACTTAAGTCCTGCACGCCCAATCCGGTATAGTATTTGGGGTCATCTTTGAAGTTCTTAAGAAAATAGTTTCGGGCCGGCATTCCCTCTCCTGATTCTGATGACACACCAACATCAAGAACTGTCATCCCTTGCTTGCAAAGTGAGTAGAAATGCGCCAGCTTTTCCTCCCTGGATTTTTTCATAACTTTGGATTTTAATTTGTTAAATAAAAGCATAAACTCCCCCGTGCATTCCAATGGTGAATAAATCGTTCAAATATCCCAAGGTATTTTTTTTATACCAACTAATGTCTTCAATGTATCGATGCTC
>JAJFJK010000092.1 GCA_021774075.1 Nitrosomonas sp.
GCATGTATCATTTACAAATAACAGGGCAGAACGGGATTTGAGAATGGCAAAAGTTAAACAAAAGGTCTCAGGGTGTTTCCGATCAAGTGAATATGCGCACGCCTATTGCCGAATTTCAAGCTATTTGCAATCAATGGCCAACAAGGGATATAACCCACTTGTCGCTATACAAATTGCTTTGGCAGGGCGGGCGCATGAAATGTGGGGTGAGTAGTTACGATTTATTGATTATTTAAGTCATATGTATCTTTCAGTATGTATTAACACCATGTGTTTTTTTGTGATTTTTCTCACGTTATTAAATCTGTTGCAGCGCTTTTTTAACTATTCATAACGCTTCAAACACCCCGGCCGCTCCCATACCGCTGCCAATGCACATGGTCACCATGCCATATTTTTGTTTACGGCGGCGCAGACCATGCAGCAACGTAGCGACACGAATGGAACCCGTTGCCCCTAATGGGTGACCTAAAGCAATGGCACCGCCCAATGGATTCACTTTATTTCGATCCAACCCTAATTCATTGATGACGGCCAAACTTTGTGCCGCAAAGGCTTCGTTCAGCTCGATCCACTCCAGATCATCCTGTTTGATACCGGTTTGTGCCAAAACTTTGGGAATCGCCTTGATGGGTCCGACACCCATAATTTCCGGTGGCACACCCGCAACTGAAAACCCAATAAAACGACCCAATGGCGAAAGATTAAAACGTTGCATGGCAGCTTCACTCATCAGCACCACGGCACCGGCGCCATCCGACATTTGCGAACTGTTGCCTGCGGTCACTGATCCCTTGGCGGCAAAAACCGGTCTTAGCTTGGCGAGTGCATCCACATTAGTACCAGCACGCGGCCCTTCATCAGTGTCTTTAACAGTAATTTCTTCTCGTACTCTATGGCTCTCCAGATCAGGGTATTTTTCATCTACCGTGTAAGGTGCAATCTCCTGCTGAAATTCACCGGTTTCAATGGCTTTTAGTGCACGCATGTGGCTGGTGAAAGCAAATTCATCCTGAGCATCACGTTCCACTTTCCATTGCTCCGCCACTTTCTCAGCGGTCATTCCCATGCCATAAGCGATGGCTACATTTTCTTCATGCTCAAACATGGCGGGATTCATGGAAACTTTATTTCCCATCATGGGTATCATACTCATGCTCTCAGTACCGGCTGCAATCATGACATCTGCTTCTCCCAGTCGAATGCGATCCGCTGCCAAAGCAACGGATTGCAAACCTGATGCGCAAAAACGGTTAATCGTCATGCCTGAAACATTATTGGGCAAGCCCGCCAATAACAAAGCCACGCGTGCAACATTAATGCCCTGCTCGGCTTCCGGCATGGCACAACCGACAATCACATCATCAATGGCGGCCGGGTCCAACCCTTCACATTGCTTCATCACCGTTTGTAATACATGCACCAACATGTCATCCGGGCGAACATTCTTGAACATGCCGCGCGGTGCTTTGCCAACGGGTGTACGTGCCGCAGCTACAATATAAGCATCTTGGGTTTGCTTGGTCATCAGTTTCTCCTTAGATCACGAATACTTAGTCGTATTGATAACTTAATTTAGAAGTACCCTTTAGTTTCTAAGTGGCTTGCCTGTTTTCATCGTATGCTCAACACGCGCTTGCGTCTTCTCAGTGGCGAGCAATTCGAGAAACGCGACACGCTCCAGTTCCAGAAACCAGTCTTCATCCACCAGGCTACCGGGTGTCAGGTCACCGCCACACATAACATGCGCGATTTTGCTGCCAATCAGATTATCGTGCTCAGAGATAAAGCCCCCTTCACGCATATTAACCAACAGGCTTTGTATGGTCGCAATGCCTGTATTGCCCGCGACTGGAATTTGTGTGGCTCTAAGTGGCGGACGATAGCCTGCTTCGGCTAATGCCAGTGCCTGCGCCTTGGCAACGTGCAACAGTTCAAAACGATGCATCACGACTTGATCCTTAGAACGCAAAAAACCCAACGCCTTGGCTTGTTCCCCACTCTTTGCCAGTTCAGCCATGGCAACAGTTTGGAAATATTGTTTCAATTGTGGAAACGGATCACCTTCAAGTGCATTCTGTGCGGCTCTTAGCGCAAACTCTTTACACCCGCCACCCGCTGGCAGCAAACCGACGCCGGCTTCTACCAAACCAATATAGGTCTCCAGCGTTGCCACCGTGTGATCACAATGCATGACAAATTCACAACCGCCGCCCAGTGCCAAACCATCCACTGCTGCTACCGTTGGCACCATGGAATAACGTAGCGCTTGCGATGTTTGTTGAAACTGTTTCACCATGGTTTCAACTTCAGCCAACTTCTTGGCCATTAAGACGTCCGCAAGATCCAGTTCACGCGCTGCTTTGAGTACCGTGGCCTGTGCGGATTTCTTGAAACCTTTAATGAGCTTATTAAATGCTGAAGGCGGCAGCGGAGGCGATGGCAGCGCATTTTTTTGTTGTGCGTCTCCTTTTGGTTTTTCTGTTACTTTCTTTAAATTGGCTCCAGCAGAAAATGGTGGCTCCGTTTGCCAAATAACCAATGCGCGCCAGTTTTGTTCGGCTTCTTTAATTGCTTGCTGGACACCGTCCATAACATCAACACCAATGGTATGCATTTTGCTCTTAAAGCTGAGTATTGCGATTTGATCCCCGCAATGCCACATTCTGACAGCATCCGTTTCAAAGATTGTTGCACCGTAGCTGGCTTGTTCTCCAATTAATCGATCTGGAAATAACTGACGTCGGTAAACCGGCAACGTGGAACGTCCATGCGTTGTTTTAGCAGCTGGTGCAAAAGAACCTTGTGCCGTATGTACACTTTGTGTGTCACTGTCTGCAATAGCCATGACCCAGTCAGGCAATGGTGCCTGACTCATACTCTTGCCTGCTGCAATGTCTTCATTGATCCAGGTTGCTATCTGTTTCCAACCGGCGGCTTGCCAGATCTCGAACGGCCCTTGATTCCAGCCAAAACCCCAGCGTACGGCCAGATCCAGATCACGCGCGTTATCTGCAATTGATGCTAACTGTACCGCGCAATAATGAAACAAATCACGGAAGATAGACCATAAAAATTGCGCTTGTGGATGTTGGTTATTGCGAAGTTCTGCAAATCTTTCCGGTGGATTGTTATATTTCAACAGATTTTTAATGGCTTCATCGACTTCGTCGGCAGAAAGACGGTAGCCACCAGTCGCAAGATCCCATACCTGAATATCTTTACCCACTTTTTGATACACGCCACGCTTGACCTTCTGCCCTAACGCGCCATCGTCAATCAGCGCCTGCAACCAATCCGGCACAGCAAAATAACGGTGCCATGCATCATCCGGCAACGTGTCACGCATGGTATTCACAACATGCGCCAGCGTATCCAGCCCAACCACATCAGCTGTTCTGAATGTCGCGCTTTTGGGGCGATCAATCAGGGAGCCAGTCAAAGCATCAACCAGATCAAAGCCAAAACCAAATTCTTTCCCATGATGCATAGTCGCCAACAACGAAAAAACACCGATACGATTGGCAATAAAATTAGGCGTATCTTTGGCCCGGATCACGCCCTTACCCATGTGAGTCACCAAAAACGCTTCCAGGTGATTCAACATGTCCGCATCGCTGGACTGACAAGGAATTAATTCCACCAGATGCATATAACGCGGTGGATTAAAAAAATGGATGCCACAAAAACGGTGGCGCAGTACTTCAGGGAAAGCTTCGGCTAATTGATTGATAGACAGACCGGAGGTATTACTGGCGAAAATAGTCTGCTCACCCAGGAATGGCGCAACCTTGGTATACAAATCGCGCTTCCAATCCATACGCTCGGCAATCGCTTCGATAACCAGATCACAATCCTTGAGTAATTCGAGATGTTGACCATAATTGGCGGGT
>JAJFJK010000093.1 GCA_021774075.1 Nitrosomonas sp.
AAAACCCCAGTTTCCCAAAAAAATCACATTCAAGTCGGTGACACCCCTAAACATATCGTTTCCTATTACAGATCAGACTGCTATATAACCACTCTGATAGAATTGCCGGACACTACTGGTGCAAAATAAAAGAAATTTCCCCCGAAATAATCGTGATTTTCTATAGTTCTTATTCTTTTGGTCCCATAAGTGAGTACATTACGCAACAGAATGCCATGATCTGCTTGAAAAATTACAGAAAATATTGCGTCATGTAGATACGTTAAGTATGCTTTATTCTGCGTAAAGTGAGGTGAGATTTTAAAATCTTTGCGCCTAGTTTTTTATTGGATGGTGTGTGGTTACTTCACTTTGTACAGAATAAATTACCAAAAAAATGGAGGTTTCGCTTTGTTTTCTCATCACGAAAAATTTAAATATAAAGGTCTGACACTCGCGCTATGCAGTGCATTCTTTGTTTCATCACTTGCCTATGCAGATGCAGATTATGGTCATGATTCACCACCTGCTGAATCATCAGATGAAGTAGGCTTGATCGAAAGCCTGTCTGGCTACAACTACAATGACTCAACTTTCATGCAGTCATTAGGTGTCAAATTCGAGGGCTGGACTGAAGTTGGTTTTTCTGGGAATGTTAGTACTGGAAGAAGCCAGCCTGGCCCGGTTACTTTTAATGATGATCCTAATGAAATTAAGTTACATCAGGTTTACGGTGTCATCCAACGCGAAGTAAACAGGAATGCCAATGCCATAAGCTTTGGTTTCCGCGCTGATGTGTTATATGGAACGGATGCTCGTTTTTCTTCAGCAACCAATTTTGATACCAATATTCTTAACAGTACAGGTGAACGCCAGTTGGTGTTTCCACAAGCTTATATGGATATTTTTATGCCAATCGGTAATGGCGTAACAGCAAGTGTTGGTCATTTCTACACAATTATCGGATATGAAGTTGTGCCATCAACAGGTAATTTCTTCTTCTCGCATGCATACACCATGCAGTACGGTGAGCCGTTTACCCATACCGGTGTACTGTTAGACTATCCGCTTAACGATAACATTACGCTTAAAGGTGGTGTTGTAACGGGTTGGGATGCGCATTTCAAACAACCTGCTAACTTCTTGGGTAGTATTTCTTATACAACAGATAATGAGCAGACCACGTTGACCGGTTCTTTAATTACGGGTGATGTTAGAGATGCTGGTTCCAATAATAACCATAATCGCACGCTATACAGTCTTGTGTTAGAACATGACGTTACTGATAGATTGCATTATGTATTACAGCATGATCATGGCAATGAGGAAAAAAATATATTGGGTCGTGCTGCGCAATGGTATGGCATAAACCAGTATTTATTTTACGATGTTCTGCATAACTTAGCAGCTGGTGTACGTGTGGAATGGTTCCGTGATGATGACGGTACCCGAATACCTGTTAATGGTGTAGGCGGTATTCCTGGTACTTATATCGGTGTGACCGGTGGTGTGAACTATACACCGATCGCTGGTATTACCCTTCGCCCGGAAGTTAGATATGATCGTTCCACCAGCAATCAAGCATTCAACTTTGGTAGAGATAATGACCAAATGATGATTTCATTGAGTGGTATTTTCCGCTTCTAAGATTATTAAGGATGTTTGATTAATTAGATTTTAATCAATCTTCTTTAGGGCGCCTCTGAAAATTCAGAGTTCGCCCAAATGCAAGGCGCGGAAAAAATTTTGTAGCGCAGCATATAGTTGATATATAAGTAAGAAATTCTTTCCGCAACGTAGCAAAGTATAAAAAAGCAAGGTATTGCGCAATGAAAAATTGTCGATACCTTGCTTTGTTTTTTGCAGATAAGATTCTTTGGTCAGCGTCTGCTTAAATAAAGTTTTCTACTTATTTCTCTGATTGTTCCTCTGATTGATATTGCTGGCGATGTTCTTCGCTGCAAAAGTACTTGCCCATATTAAGAATCGCATCTGCTCTAGGTAACTGTACATCGCAATGCGCGCATGCGATCTGGACAATATCTTTTTTGACGGTGCTCTCTTTGATAACGTTTGCTTCTTTCTTTACATCTGCCACATCCTTCACATCTTTTGCATTATCCACATCCTCCACATCCTCCACATCCTTCATATCCTTTACAACTGCTACATCCTCTACATCCTTTATAGGTTCTTCGTTGGTATTAATCCAGGTTGCTTTTGTGTAGTCATCGGGAGATTTTTCGTTTTCAGTTTTGGGTGATTCACCAAGAAAAATATCTTTATAGCTGACGTAGATTGAACCAAAAACTGTCGGAATGAGTATGATAAGACCGAGACCATACGGCATTAATGCCAGGATAGTTAAAATAATCAGTGTAATGCCATACAGCTGGAAGGGAATAAAATTTCTTAGACACGAAAAAAAGCTTCTTTGCATGGCTATAACCGGCGGAATATTATGGAAGACAACCAGTAATGGAGAGAACCAAGCGGCCATTAGTAGCGGAATAGAAAGTAAGATAGCAACCAGTGAAGCCGTGAGTATGTTATCCATAACACCCATTAGTTCGCTTTCATCAACTCTTTTCCCATATAACAGCATATCTGCCATCATAGAACCGCCAATCATCATGACGATACCAACGATTAATACTTGTCCAAGCAGATAGATGCCGCCAATGGTTATAAGTGGTTTGGCATGGGTTTTAAATGCGGCAAATAAATGGACGAGTTCAAATGGTTTGTCTTGGTCTAATTCTTTGCATCCAAGCATTATTCCGGCCAAAAAAACTGGGGAAATTAGCGTGAAAATAAACTGACCTAACAAGGGCATAATGGTTAGCGTTGCAGCAATGAGGAGCATGGTGAAACAGGCTAAGACCCATACCAGCGGTGCTTTTCGGAATAGGTGGAAGCCACTTATAATCCATTGCCACCCTTGTTTTGCGTTGAGTTGATGAATTTCCATTAATATTTCTCCAGTTAAGTTCTATTTGACAGATTTCTTTAAATTATTGTTTTTGGAATAGTCGAATGGATGACCTATTATATCCAGAGTCGTTTAAGATGGGCTTGATCTTCTGCATGATTTCTTAGTATTTGTTTAAAATGCGCCGGATCTTTAGCATGTGTGAGTTCTCCCTGGCGTGGCAAATGATAGTCATACAAGCGGGAAATCCAAAAACGCAGTGCGGCAGCGCGTAGCATTACCGGCCAAGCATCATGCTCACCATTAGAGAGCGGTCGGACGCGGTGATAGGCGCTTAATAAAGAAGATGTCTGTGCCTCATCCAATGTACTGTGTTCTGTCATGCACCAGTCATTTGCCACAATAGCCAAATCGTACAATAATATGTCATTACAGGCGAAATAAAAATCAATAACGCCACCGATGGTATCGTCAGTAAATAAAATGTTGTCACGGAACA
>JAJFJK010000094.1 GCA_021774075.1 Nitrosomonas sp.
TGAAATACTTCCTTTGCCAAATCAATACCTATTGTTGTAATCTTCATTTCGGACGCTCCTCTCTGATCTCTAGTGGTTTAAAATCACTACTTTGGCACATTGATGCCGTTTCAGATAGTGGGCGTCCATTCCATTACATTATTTATCTTAGCAATTATGTATTATGTCCCCCTGAATTCTGCTATATGCTTCAGGTGAGTTAGGTATAGTGTCCCTTTAATTCTTGAATAGTGAGATGAATTCAAGTTCTAAGTGCAACACTTGGAGAGAAAAGGAAGACATCGTAAGAATCTGATAGATTTAAATCACCACAATTTAAAATCTGGAGTCCACGATGCCTTACAACCATTTAACTTCAAACGAGAGATATTGTATAGCCCACATGCACATATATAAGATGTCTTTACGTACGATCGCAAACAGATAGTCTCGCTCACCCAGTACTATTAGTCGAGAGCTAAAAAGAAACAAACCACCGCGTGCCGTTTATTGGTATGAAGCTGCCGAAAGATATAGCAAGCAACGTAAATCTAAGCCAAGAACGCAAAAAAGAAAATCCGATACATTTTTGTATGAATTAGTTACAAAAAACATCCGACAAGGTTTATCTCCAGAACTTATTTCAGGTCGGTTAGAACGAGAATATCGGAGTGAAAGAATAAGGGTGAGTCATGAAACAATCTATCAATGGATTTTTGCTGATGCAAAACAGGGTGGCGATTTATATTTATCTTTAGTTCGACATCATAAAAATCGCCGAAAACAGCGTCGTAGCTGTAAAAGAAAGTTGTTTGAAGGTAGAGTGTCAATCAATGAGCGGCCTAAAATAGTGGATGATAAAACGCGCTTTGGTGACTGGGAAAGTGACACAATGGAGGACGCATAATCAAAAGGCGGCCTTGCTACTCACGTTGAGCGCAAAAGCCGATATCTTGTGGCTGGGAAAGTGATTGATCAGCGTTCAGACACTTTCATGCAAACATCAATTGAGCTATTTAGAAGCATCAAATCAGACCTTATTAAAACGTTCACAGTTGACAATGGAAGCGAATTCGCCAAGTTCAAAAGCCTGGAAAGTGCAACAGCAAGCAAGGTCTTTTTTGCTGACCCATACGCTCCTTGGCAACGCGGATTGAATGAAAATACCAATGGTTTACTGAGAAGATTTTTTCCAAAAGGATGTAATTTTCATGAGATCAGTGATATGGTCATTAAACAAGCTGTTGAGAAATTAAATCATCAGCCTAGAAAATGTTTAAATTTCAGAACCCCTTACGAAGTTCTTTTCAAAACGAAAACTGTTGCACTTAGAACTTGAATTCACCGTATAAAGACGACAATTCCAGCGTTCTTGGTGTCCTGTGACAGGTTAACTTGGCAATACCACAAAAGAGACAATAATTATTCAGCCAATACAAGACATTAACTCCATTAGCAATCTATTGCGTCTGCTAAAGCAGACATATCTACTGCCTATTATCCACTCATTCGCGCACCTATTATTTATTAGTATATTTAACTTATTGTTCTAAGGTGTATTTGTCAGATTGGCATGCAACTTGCATGGTTAATATTACTGGCTTATTTGCTGGTATTTACATTTCTATCACTTTTAGAAGGAACACAACTATGAAAATGAAGCTTTTTGCGACTACTTTAGTTTTTGTTCTTGCATCTACCATAACCCTTCCGGTATTTGCTGCCCCACAAACCCCGGCGGATTGTCAAAGAATCTACTCAGGGAATGACGAAGCGATTCGGGCTTGCATTGATCGTCTGAGTCAATAGAAATCTAATCTCAATTTTACCAAGTCCTGCTTGATGAGTGGGCAACGCTCCTTCAAACCTAGTATTTCTCTCCCTTGTATGGTTTGAGGGGGCATCTCTTTCATTTTTTATCCTTTGATAATCTCAATCAATAGCGATGTTTGCAAGTCCTACGGATTATGTTTGCAAGCTCTTACAACTACTAAAACAGGGCGTTCATATAAATTATTTTTCCCGTCCTGTTCTACTCCAACATATACTCCAATGGAGTACCACCACGAAATTCTGGAATTCTGGGGACATTATTTATCTTAGTAATTATGTATTTGTCCCCTGAATTCTTTTGAATCATCTGGGCAACTCTGAACACGTTAATATCAAGTAGTCGGAGCACCAGGAACAAATCACCAAGAATTTTGCGCGATGGATTCCTCCGCCAAAACATAATCAAGACATGACCTGTTTTATTGCAGATGAAAACAATTAAATAGCAATATCATCTGTACAAGGCCATCCCCTTCTTCTAAATAACTTTAGGGCGCTTCTTAAAATCCAGAGTTCGCCCAACTGCTGCGTTGCGGAAAATATTTCTTGCTGTCATATCAACCAACTGCTGCGCTGTAAAATTTTTTCCGCGCCTTGCATTTGGGCGAACTCTGAATTTTTAGAGACGCCCTTTAATAACGCCATTCAGCATACATTCAGGTTTGAATTGTTTTAATAACATTTACGTATTCGATTACCTACAGGAAGGCGAAATTATCAAACAATTATTTCTATTACTCATAGTCGGATTAGTCATGTTTTTAACTGCGACCAAGTCATTTGCAGACGAATATCATGGTGAATTCTGTTGGCAGGTTGAATATTTGGCAGAAATTTCTGATAATGGTCCGAATCACAATATTGGATGAACAAAAGTTTTGGAGATTAATGTGCATGCACATTAATCTTGCGCTGCGTTTTCTTGTATTTTATGTTGCCTGCAATTTCCTTTCTATTTCGATACTGAACGCGGCCGTTTTACCAAAGCAAATTGCAATTATTGTCAATACAAATGATAGTCGCAGTGTGGAAACTGCCAAGTACTATCAGCAAAAACGAAATATTCCCACAGAGAACATAATCAAGATTCGATTTCCTGTTACCAATACAATGGATAGGTTTTTGTTCAGCGCAATAAGAAAGCAAATAACTTTGTTAACACCTGAGCATGTGCAGTTTTATGCACTCGCATGGACAAAACCCTACCGGGTTACCTGTATGTCAATAACAAGTGCAATGACATTTGGGTTTGACCGATCTTATTGCGCTGAGGGTTGTGCATCGACAAAACGTAGTGAATATTTCAATACCAACAGCACGACACCCTTCACTGATTTTGGTATTCGGCCATCCATGATGTTGGCAGGTAGCGACATTCAACAGGTAAAAAAGATGATCGATCGAGGCGTTCAATCAGACGCCACTTTTCCAAAAGGCACTGCTTACCTGATGAGTACAACCGACGCAGCGCGGAACGTGCGATCAAGAGGATATGAAACCATTATGACGCTGCTATCCAATCGAATAAAAATTGAAGAAATTGAGGCGGATGCGCTGAGAAATAAAGCGGATGTATTATTTTATTTTACCGGCAAGGCAAAAGTGGATCAGCTGGAATCCAATCACTATTTGCCGGGTGCGATTGCCGATCATCTTACTTCCTCAGGCGGTGTGTTATTTGGCGGTCAACAAATGAGCCTGTTGAAGTGGTTGGATGTCGGTGCAACGGCAAGTTATGGGACAGTAATTGAGCCTTGTGCTTTCCCACAGAAATTTCCTAATCCGGGTATTGTAATTGAACGTTACACCCGTGGTGAGTCATTAATCGAAGCATACTGGAAAAGTGTAGCTTGGCCGGGACAAGGCTTGTTTGTCGGTGAGCCATTAGCTACACCTTTCGATAGACAACGTAATTAACAGGGTAATTTTCAATTGTTTTAATTCTGGGGACAACACTTAACACTCAAGTTTTGGAGTTCATTTTCATCAGAAATATGCACGCAAACCATTGATTAACAGTCAAATACCTCCGGAAAAGCTGGGGGCTTGATTTTATGAACCGCTCAAAGCGGGTTATTAATTGCGCCACCTAAAGGTGACCTGACATCAATATAGATCTAACTGATCAACTCGACGACCTTCACCTTCTTGATGCCGGAAATAATTCCTTATCACCTCTTCGTCCCTTCCAATTGTGGAAACATGGTAGCCTCTTGCCCAAAGCTTTTGACCTGTAAAATTTTTCTTTCGCCCCATGTAGTTCCGAGCAATTAATATTGCACTTTTTCCTTTTACAAACCCAACAATCTGGGCTACTGAATATTTAGGAGGTATGGAAATCAGTATATGAACATGATCAGACATCAAGTGCCCCTCCTCGATTTTACATTCCTTCTGACTTACTTACTAAGTCCCGCAGTACGTAGCCAACATACTGTCGTAAATTCTTATAAAGACTCTTTTTTCGATACTTTGGTACCCAACACAATATGATACTTACAATCCCAAGCCGTATGACTTAAACTTTGTCCATTCATTGGTTGTTTCCTCTTCTATTGAACTTTAGGCGGTTCACAGGTTAGGAGACTTCCGATGAATCCCGGAATTGTCAAACTGCTATAGTCCACCGGCAAAGCCGGTGGACTATCTTTTGCTAAATTAATCAGAGCTTAACAAGCTGTACCGTTTTACGGTACCACTTCAATTGGTTTTGCAAGAGGGGTAGACTGAAGGGCATTTTTTACTCAGTCCGCCAGCTGGATCTCTTGTTTGTCCACGGAAGTTCAAAAACTCTAGTACTTTCTTAATAGATTCCGAATTCCGCGTCCAGACGAGATAGTTGGTTTTCAGATCCTTTTTTGCGAAATCGTTGATTTTTTGAAGGCTTGGTTTAAAACCTTTCCCATCCCGCCGAGAATTCAAATAATTACGTCTCTCCACTTGAACAAGCAAAGGCGTTTTCCCTGCGAGACCAGGATAGTAAGTATATATCCCTTTATTCTCACGCCCGTCAAAGCTCAACCCTTTTTCGTCAAGCCAAACATCCGGGACACCAATCGTTGTTCCTGTTCCTTTGAGCTGGGTGACCATTGATTTGACAATCGAACGCGGATGGTTTATAAGCTGGGTTGACATGGTATTTGGGAAACTACTACGTATCTGTTTGTTTATCTTGACTAAATTGTCATAATATAGTTTCCGCTGATTGCTGGATATCGCTTTTATAGGCTGCCCCATGGCTGTTTCTTGCAAGCCAATACCCTCAAAGTAGGGGTGGGCGTTGTAATGCTGCCCCATTGCGTTAATTAGCTTACCTAGACGATCACGGACTTGATTATTCCATAACTTGACGTTATGTCCTTTAATTTTTGATTTGCTATCACCGTGATCGTGGAAAGGGAAAATCCCTCCGTCATATTGTTTCGCTTTCAGGTAATTTGGAACGAGAGCATCTTTAGGTTTGAATGTTTTAGTTTGCACGATTACGATCAGCCGTTTTTTTTGTTTAGCAAGTCCAGCAAGAAGCTTGTCCATGGATCTGAAGTCATAATCTCCCTTTTTTGATTCCAGCTCTTCCCACCGATAACGAACTACCACCCCACGCAATGCTGGCGTTTTTTTGAGTTCGCTGTGCACTCTCGCTATATAATTAGGGTTATCTTTATCCGAATTTATAATCGCCATGTAATGACCTGGATGGAATTTGACTGCGGTTTTGGCGGCATCTGCCGTTCCCCAGGGAACCAAAACCATGCTTATGACGAATAATGATGCCATCAATATGGCATACATTTGTCTGGCGGTTGGTGTCAGCGGGATGGTTGTCTGTAATGCTTGGCTATTGGTATTTATACTCATTTTAATCATAATTCTCCGTTTTCTATTCTACTTTATAGTTAAGAATGTGAAATTGAATAGAATCTCACTAATCTTCATTATTCATGACTTCCTGTCTCAGCGTAAAATGATCTAACTACAGAGCTTGCACAAAGAAATAATTTATGTGCTCTTCAATTGCTTCCATAATCTGGTCAAAGGTGCAACCAAGTTGCCGCTTAATACTTAGAAGGCCATCATGAATAAGTGCACGAAACAGAAACCAAAGCTGTTTGCGAAACTCAAATTCACAAGCTACCAACTAACTGATTTCTCACGGCATTCACTTGTAGCCCCGTTCCTTTTTGTTTTTCAAAAATAAGAATGCAGAAACGAATGGCCGACACACGATCTAAAGCAATATCTGTGCCAACTATGATTTAATGCTATTATACAGTAGGTTAAGTGAATTGAAATAAAGTGCTGAAAGCTGTATTGTTGTTAATTGCCAACAAGTTATTGTCTTTATTATGTAACTATCTGGTTTCTAAGCATTTTTCTTGTCTCCAGAAATAGACGGGCAGATGAGGGAAAACAGTCAGTACAAGGCCATCCCTTTCTTCTAAATAACTTTAGGGCACTTCTTAAAACCCAGATTTCATCCCAACTGCTGCATTGCAAAAAAAATTACTTGCTGTCATATCAACCATATGCTGCGCTGCAAATTTTTTTCCGCGCCTTGCATTTGGGCAAACTTTGAATTTTTAGAGGCGCCCCTTAATAACGCCATTCAGCATACATTCAGGTTTGAATTGTTTTAATAGCATTTATGTATTCGATTACCTACAGAAAGGCGAAATTATGAAACAATTAACTCTATTACTCATAGGCGGCTTAGTCATGTTTTTAACTGCGACCAAGTCATTTGCAGACGAATATCATGGTGAATTCTGTTGGCAGGTGTTTAATGAATCAGGAGAACCCTACTGGCGCTATCAGCTCGGCATCTATGAGAAACAAGGCGGACATATCGCGCTGTATGGATCAATTGATTATGGCCCAAATGGCATATCAGCCGCGCATGGAAACGCCGTTTTCGTTGGCGACATTATCAAGTTCACGCTAAACAGTGCTGACTATGAAGAAGGCATGGAGGTATTTGCAGAAACATTTGCAGCAAAATTGAACAGATCGACATTGAATGGCACCTGGAATGCATTAACACTTGAAATTTTTGATGATGAAAATTTCCCAAGTTCGGTTCATCAAAGTGGCACTATTAGCCTGATTTCTTGCTAATAGGAAATTTTTACATAAGGGTTGGGAGCTAATCACAAAGATTTATGGGCGGTAGATACCACCATCATTGTGTATAGCTTAGTACTAGCAACCCTGCTTGACTCGCCAAATCGGTTAAATGGGCACTGCGTTATGATAGTTACAGTTGCAGTTATTTGACTGATAAAGAGGGAGGGGGCACTATGTTAATATTTTTTAATTCAAATGTCCAGTATGTGTACCATTAACAACGTATTCATAGGTTCCCACATTCAGCCCAAAGACTTGTAATGGATGTGCAAACACGACATCCGGTACATTCTCGGTACATTCATCTTCTTCCGATAAGTCAATCGAAGAATTCAATGTAACTTCAAAACTCCTATTATCAATTAGTTTTTGACTTATGTTGTAATCATCACTTCTGAAACGTCTACAGCTAGAATATGCTTCGCTAACCTTAAGAAAGAGAATTACCTGTGTAGGTGAGGATTCTATAACGGCTAATTCAACTTGCTCTACTAGCCCCAATATTGCACGAGAGGAGGTGGCAATTCCCCTGTAATCTTTTATAATTCAGTTACCTATACTGCATAAAAGAAAGGAATTGCCAGTGACAAAGTGTACCCAAGAATCATTTGATTTTCCAGATGTAAAAAGAC
>JAJFJK010000095.1 GCA_021774075.1 Nitrosomonas sp.
GACGGCTCTAGTCGAGTTCCCTCCTTAACACATATGGATAGTATTGAGAAACCTGAGCGATTTACCGGATACCGGGCCACAACCGTTCCGAGCACACCAGCTGTTCTCGCCCATCTGCACCTTCATTACGGAAAACTGCGCTGGAAAACTGTTCTTGAGCCCGCCATACACATTGCAAGAACCGGCTATGCAATCACTCAGCTTCAACATACACTTCAGGTACGCGAAATGGATGCGTTTCATAGTGTTGAATCAAAATCCGGCGCTGATTATTTTCTCAAGAATGGTCAGCCGTATGATGAAGGTGACCTGTTTCAACAAGATGACTTGGCAAACCTGCTTGAGAATATTGCGTTTGAGGGCGTTCATCCATTTTATCTTGGAGAAATCGCGCAAAAAATTGACGAAGACATGCGCGACCATGGTGGTTTTCTACGTGCAGAAGATCTGGCGCTGATCCCCTGGCCAGTGGAACGCAAACCATTGAAAAGGAAATATCGCAATACACAGGTGGTTACCTGCCCGCCGCCGACCTCGGGAAGAACGCTGCTGCTAGTATTACTGATGTTGAACAATCTGCCGTCCAAGTTTCTTAAACAAGCTTCGCCTGAATCTTTTCATTTTATGGCTGAGACTTTTAGAAAAGCATTAATCAACAGAAAAGAGCGGCCTTTTGACCCCAACACCTATCCCCAGACTTTGGATGAAAAGAAAATTTTAAGCCGTGAATATGCCAAGGCGCTTTCTTCATCCATTCGGGATCAGATTGATCCCACGCTTCCCATGGAGGATCCTTATCCGGCGGAAAGCGACACCACGCATCTTTCAGTCATGGATAAAGAAGGCAATGCAGTGGGTATTACCCAATCCATTGAGCGCGTGTATGGATCAAGGTCTGCCGCCCGTGGGCTTGGGTTTCTCTACAATAATTACATGAGCGCGCTGGAAACCAAGGATCCCTCACACCCATATTATCTTCGTCCCAATGCAATCCCTTGGAGCTCGGTGTCGCCGATACTTGTTTTCCATAACAACAAACCTTGGTTGATTGCTGGAAGCCCTGGCAGTGAACGCATCTTTTCTGCCATCAGCCAGTTTCTTTCACATATTATCGACGCCGACCTCCCGATAGACCAAGCCATGATTCACCCCCGGCTACATTGCTCTATCGGTGGCACCCTCAGTCTGGAAGCCGATCGCTATGATCCTGCAGTAACGTCCTACCTTGAGCGTGTCGGCTACAAAATAGCGCGCAAGGAATCATATTCCTTTTATCTAGGCGCTATCCATGCCGTTCTAAGGTGCCAGACTTCTGGTGATTTTCAAGGTGTGGCCGAGATACGTCGGGATGGAACCGCCGCCGGCCCCCAATGAAGAAATTACCTGTTCTGATTTCCGTTCCACATGGCGGCGATGAAATCCCCTTGGAGATCAGTGACCATCTTTGTATATCGCGCCAAGAATTGTTTGCAGACGGCGATGCTTTCACACGTGACATTTATGGTATTGCGGATGCCGTCACTGCCTACGTGGATACACCATACGCCCGAGCTTTCATTGACCTGAACCGGGACACAGACGACTTGCCACCGGCAAACCCGGATGGCGTTATTAAAACTGTAACCTGTCACGGAAAAGCCATTTATAACCCAGGTGAGGAATTATCACCAACAAGCGTAGCCCATCTGCTTGAGAAATATTACCAACCGTATCATCAAAAAATCCGCCAGACGCTGACCGCTCACCCGGAAATTCAACTTGCGCTGGATTGTCATAGCATGGAAGCCATTGGCCCGGAAATTTCCCCCGACCGGGGGCAGAAAAGACCTTCTATCTGCTTGGGCACAAATCAGGGGAAAAGTTGCTCAATGGATATGGCGAAAAAATTGGCAAAATGTTTTCAGACGGCATTTGAATTAGATGCTTCCGAAGTAACAATCGACAAACCGTTTTCTGGTGGATTTATAACGCGCAACTATGGCAACCAACCTACTCCCTGGATGCAGGTTGAAATCAGCAGGAACCTATACTTGACTGAACCCTGGTTTGATACGGACAAACTAAGCATACAGAAACCCCGATTAAAAACACTCCGAGAACAATTTCAAAACACCCTAATGCTTTTTTTTGGGTTTTGAAGTGAAATTGCGACCATACGATTATTAGGCTCAAGTAACACTGCCAACTTTCAGGAGAATCCATGCACAAGGCGCTGCTTTTTATTTTCTTATTAATCCTGTCAACAACAAGCTGGGCGACAAATAGTATTCGACCTGGATTATGGGAAATCACTACCACATCGAATTTGCTGGCGATGGTGCCAAATATTCCATCGCAGCAGATGCAACAAATAACCAACCTGGCCGCACAATATGGCCTACAAATGCCACAAATTCAGGATGGCGCAGCAATTTCAAAAGTATGTATTACCCAACAGATGGCCGACCAGGAAGTGCCTACCCACTTTTACGAAAGCCAATCGGGTTGTACCGTCAAGAATGCCACCAAAACAGGAAACCACTACAAAGTAGACCTTGTTTGTACAAACGCGCAATTTCAGGGCACTGGAATAGCTGAGGGTTCTTTTACCAACCCTGAGCATTTCACCGGGCAAACTGAATTTGATAGTGTGGTACAAGGCATGCCTGTCTTCGCAACAGCTGAAACCAGTGGTCGCTGGATTGAAGAAAATTGTACGCTAGCGCAGTAGCGCCAGCAGCAGGCAACTACCTCTCTACAAATTTACATATTAGGGCGCTTCTAAAAATTCAGAGTTCGCCCAAATGCAAGGCGCAGAAAAAATTTGCAGTGCAGCATATGTCTGATATGACAACAATAAATTTTTTCTGTAACAGCAGTTGGGACGAAATCTGGATTTTTAGAAGTGCCCTCAAGTTTATAAAAGAAAATAGGTAGCCAAACCCAAAAAGCTCATAAACCCGACCACATCAGTAATTGTCGTTAAAACAACTGCACCGGACAGGGCCGGGTCTATGTTTAAGCGTTGCAGAATCAGTGGAATAGCCACACCGGATGCAGCCGCCGCAATCAAGTTGATCACAATGGCCGCAGCAATCACCAGACTGATACCGGTATCCTGAAACCACAACCAGGCAATAAATGCCACCACCAATGCCCACAACAAACCATTTATAATCCCGACCAGTATTTCTTTGCGTGCCAGCCAAAAACGGTTTCCTACTGTGATCTGGTCCAGCGCCAATCCTCTTATCGTTAGTGTTAATGTTTGACTGCCGGCAATCCCACCCATGCTGGCAACAACCGGCATCAGCACTGCCAGGGCAACGATTTTATCCAAAGTATCGGCATATATTCCGATAACCCAGGCCGCCAAAAAAGCGGTGACCAGGTTAATGCCCAACCACACGGTACGACTTTTTGTACTGCTAATAACAGGCGCAAACAAATCCACTTCTTCATCCAGGCCGTCCCTGCTCATCAGCGCATGATCCGATTCTTCACGAAGAATATGAATGACATCATCCATTGTGATACGGCCCAGCAAACGGTTGTTTTCATCAACGACTGGCGCTGAGACAAAATGGTATAGCTCAAAAAAATTGGCGATTTCACGTTCATCAGTGGTTGCTAGAATGGGTTCATGCTTGGTATTCATGACATCTTTAACCAGCGTATCCTCATCATTAGTCAACACCTTGTTCAACAGCAACTTGCCCTGATAAAAGCCATCGCGATCAATTACCATCAAGCCTTCGGTATAGTCCGGCAGATCCTCATGTAATTGCAGATAGCGCAGCACCACTGCGAGGGTGACATCATTTCTTACAGTAATGACGTCCTGGCTCATCAAACGACCGGCAGTGCCTTCTTCAAAGGATAGATTGGTTTCCAGGTGTTCCCGAATTTCATCAGACAAGTTTTCTTCGAGAGATTGCCTGATATGTTCGGGTAATTCTTCGATCATATCAGCCAAATCGTTGGTATCCATCTGCTCGGCGGCAGCGACCAATTCTTCTGTTGGCATTTCTATGATCAAGCTGTTGCGAACCTCATCATTCAGGAGTGTCAATATTTCAACTTCCTGTGTTTCCGGCATCAGCTCCCACAGCTGTTTACGTTTCTTTGGTGGCATGGCCTCCAGAATATCTGCCAGTTGTCCAGGATGCGCCTGATTAAACAAAAACTGTAACTGCAGATAATCTTCTTCTTTCAACAGGGTAAAGACCTGATCCAAAGAAAGTTTCGATGTCTCATTTGGTTGATTTTCTTGTTCTGTCATTTTTGTTGTATTCTTGTTGATTGATTAAAAGCATGCATATATCAGGTTACTTTATCTTCGAAGCATAAAGCTAGTGTACCAACAACTTTATATTGATAGGTTCAGAATCGAACAGATGATCCAAGACTAGGCGTGGTTTGCGGGAAATAGTCAGCCTTTTTCAAAGACCGCAACGCAGAATTGGGTCATCTGGTCGATTCCCTTTAGGCGAGCCGAAAAGTACTTGTCCGCTGTGTTACGTCTCTTGGAAAGGGTCCGCCAACCTGAAAACCACACACTCTTGCGCTTTCAACTAAGGATTCCAGGTTGATGAATTGGTTAGAAACTACAGGTAGCAGTTTTTTAATGCCAAGCTTTTAAGTGCTTATTAAAATATGCTAACTTACAACGGCCAAACGATAAGAATCATCGGAACTGCCAGCAGCGCAACAAGCACTTCAAGCGGCAAACCCATACGCCAATAATCACCAAAGGCATAGCCGCCAGGCCCCATGATTAGTGCGTTATTCTTATGCCCTATCGGGGTAAGAAAAGCACAACTCGCACCGACGGTAACCGCCATTAAGAAAGGGTCAGGATTGACTCCCAATTGCGTGGACATACTGATGCTGACAGGTGCCATGACGACAGCTGTGGCGGTGTTGTTCATGACGTCTGAAATGTCACGAACAACTAGCAAAGCTGCGAGCACCACTACGGGCGACCAGCCATCGGCCAGTTGCAAAATACTATCTGCAATCAAGCAAGGGCGGATAAGAGAAGCGCCATCCGCCATTTTAATAATGGCCATACTTCAATTAATCTTCCTTCACCAGAACCTGAAATATATAATTTGATCGGAAAATAGATATTTATTGAATTTACCATACGGTGGATGACGCAAGCTTATCCATTGCGCTAATAGCCGAATCTTTCATCTCATTATCTAGAAACAGCAGTTGAAGTAAGTGCAACGACACTGATAAAAACAATGGTTTTTTGCAACATTACATCCTCCTATACCTTTGTTAGGTATTTCTAATATCGCGCTTAATGCTAGAATACGATGGCTGCATTTTTTCTAAGGTGACACGAGTTCATCCAAAAAAGAGTTTTATCATGAATATATGCAATATAGTCAGAAAGTAAAATGAAAACTCCTCCTTCAGAAACATTAGCAGCATCTTTAACCACATCCAACCCAAACTCAGAAACGAGTACTGCGTTAACTTCATCGCAAGATTTAATCTTTGGGATGAAAACAATTCTAGCCCCAATATTGCACGAGAGGAGGTGGCAATTCCCCTGTAATCTTTTATAATTCAGTTACCTATACTGCATAAAAGAAAGGAATTGCCAGTGACAAAGTGTACCCAAGAATCATTTGATTTTCCAGATGTAAAAAGAC
>JAJFJK010000096.1 GCA_021774075.1 Nitrosomonas sp.
TATGCCAAAGGCGTGGTACAGCAAACTGGTGGACATTTTGAAAAAGCCTCATGATTAAAGTTCAGAGACAATTTCAACCTTAAATTCATTTTCTTCCAACATCTTTTTTTATCGCTAAGTACGCACTTACCGGATGAACCAAAAATCAAGTCCCCTTCAACAGCTACTGATTCCGCAAAGGATGAATGTGTGCCCAAGAAAAATAGTGGGAGTGAAAAGATAACTGACACAATAAATTTCTTCATATATTTTCTCCAGTTAGTGTAAATCCGCATCACAATCTACCTAACAATCGCAAAACAAACTTACAAACAATTAGAACTTATTTTGACGAGAACCAGCATAAGACTTGCTTCTCAATTAGACAAAACAGATTAAACAAAACTGTGTAAATTTTGAATCTATTAAGCCGCACTGAATAATTACGACATCAAAAGTAACAACCTTAGGGACACCCTCAATTAATTTAGTGTCAAACAAACTCTGAAATAATACCTTTTGGATCTAAGGTCTGAAGGCAGGAGTGATTCTTTATCATTTAATTTTGTATATTTTATGAATTACACACGTTCCCCTTTATGATATAAACAACTGTACCAATCACTACTTCTGTTAAAGTCAACGCTTATTCCGAATAAAAGTAAACATGCCCTTTGATCCCGTTATTCTGTGGACCGACGCACTGATCTACCTATTAGTGATCATTGTGCTGTGTTTTGCTTGGTATGTCCGCAAAAATGAGCACTTATTGGCACCATGGCGGCGTGTGGTACACAGCGCGAGCGGCATGTCCGCATTGACTGTGTTACTTTTTTTTATCACGGTAGGCTTATTGGACACCGTTCATTTCAGGCCTGCACTTGATCATAAGAACAATTATGGCGAAGCGGTCTATAGTGTTGAAGTATTAAGTTTGTTTGATATCTTGGTGACACCACTGCGCACCAATGTTGAGAAAACATATTCTGCACCGCTGGCAACGCATCTGTATGCCAAGGAAACTATCGATCTTCCAGACGGCTCACGAATTCGCACATTTGCACGTCTTGAATTTGGTGGCGCACATCTACAACACCCGGAAACAGATCGCCTGTCAGACATTCAATGGCGTACGGCAGTTGGCATAGGCTATGGCTTAATGGCATGGAGCATGCTGGTTATTGGCCTCTGCTTGCTACTAGCACACCGCACAAAGCAAAATTTTTTACAATGCTTGTCAGCCATCTGGCGACGCACCACTGAAATCCCCTGGTACGCCATACTCATTACACTTGCGATAGCACTGGCTTTGATTGGTGTAACTTGCATGCTTGCCACGCACTATCATGTGTTAGGCACGGATAAGGTTGGCCAGGATGTCCTGTATCAATCGCTTAAAAGCATACGGATTGCATTAGTGATTGGCACCTTGACGACTTTGATTATGCTGCCGTTTGCCTTACTTCTAGGTATTATGGCCGGGTATTTTCGTGGTTGGGTGGATGATATTATTCAATATACCTACACCACACTAAACTCCATCCCCAGCGTTTTGCTCATCGCTGCAGCGGTTCTCATGATGCAAGTATATATTGAGATGAACCCGGATTTATTTGAAACCATTGCCGCACGCGCTGATTTGCGTTTGCTGTTTCTCTGCATCATCCTGGGTATTACCAGCTGGACCGGTCTATGCCGCTTGTTACGTGGCGAAACCCTGAAATTACGCGAAATGGAATATATTCAGGCTGCACATGCATTTGGCGTTTCCCACTGGCGTATTATCACGCGTCATATTTTGCCAAATGTCATGCATATTGTGCTGATTGCCACCGTCATGGATTTCAGTGGTTTGGTTCTGGCCGAAGCCGTTTTGTCCTATATTGGCGTCGGTGTTGATCCTTCAATGATCAGTTTTGGCACCATGATTAATGCCGCACGCCTGGAGATGGCGCGTGAACCGATGGTCTGGTGGGCCTTAATGGCTGCATTTGGTTTCATGCTCACGCTGGTATTGAGTGCCAACCTGTTTGCAGATGCGGTACAGAATGCGCTCGATCCACGCGTCAGCACACTGTCACAAAAAAATAAAATCCTTCGTCATCGTGTAGCAAAAAAAGCCGCCCCATCAAACAAGACGGACACTTCAGAATCCTCTTCAACAAAAAAACCAACACACGATTCATGAACGAATTATTGGAAATCGACAATCTCGAAACCATATTACACACGGACAAAGCACCTGTGCGTGCAGTGGATGGGTTGAGTTTAAAGATTTCCAAGGGCGAAACATTCGCGTTACTGGGTGAATCTGGCTGTGGCAAATCGATGACCGCGCTGTCCATTATGCGATTATTACCTGATGTCGGTGAGATTGTAGCCGGCAGCATCCGAATTAATGATCGCGATATCCTTCAGTTGCCGGAAATTGGCATGCGCAAAATACGTGGCAAGCAAATCAGCATGATTTTTCAAGAACCAATGTTGAGCCTTAATCCGGTATTAACCATTGCTGAACAAATTAATGAAGTTTTAAAGCGACATTTCAATCTCACCCCCAAAGCGGCGCAAGATAGAATTCTAGAACTATTAGATCAAGTCGGCATACCTGACCCTGCTCGCCGTATGCATGAGTACTCTTTTCAGTTCTCGGGCGGTATGAAACAACGCGCCATGATTGCCATGGCTCTGGCTGGCGAACCTGAACTGCTGATTGCAGATGAGCCGACCACAGCGCTCGATGTCACCATTCAGGCCCAAGTACTGCAACTCATGCGCCAAATACAGCAACGCAATCACATGGCCATATTACTCATCACACATGACCTGGGTGTCGTGTCTGAAATGGCACAGCGGATTGCTGTCATGTACGCAGGTGAAATTGTCGAGCTGGCCACACGAGAAGATTTCTTTGCCCATCCGGCGCACCCCTATTCACTGCAATTATTTGCCTCCTTGCCTGAAAAGCAAAAACGTAATCAACCCCTGGCCGTGATTAGCGGAAATGTGCCATCTCTGACTCAGGAATTTATAGGCTGCCGCTTTGCTGATCGATGCCAACATGCCACACAACGATGCCATGAAATTAAGCCGCAATGGGAAACCGTAACCCCCGATCATTTGGTCAGATGCCATCTTTTCAGCACAGATTCGGCCTACGACAACAATAACCAAACCACCACGGCAACCGAGGTAACAGAAACAACTTCCACGCTCTCCACTACCTCGCAACCTAACGCCGCATTGTTGGAAGTCAATAATTTGCAAGTCCATTTTCCCATACGCAAAGGTTTCTTTAGACAAGTGGTTGGGCAGGTCAAAGCGGTAGATGGCTTATCATTGAAAATCACCGCCGGTAAAACATTAGCGCTGGTCGGTGAATCAGGTTGCGGTAAAACAACCGTTGGCAAGAGCATCCTGCAACTCATCAACCCGACAGCTGGCAGTGTACGTTATAACAAGCAGGAACTTGTCGGGCTTAGGCGCAAGGAATTACGCCAGATGCGCTCAGAATTTCAGTTTGTATTTCAGGATCCCTACTCATCTCTTAATCCAAGAATGCGTATCATTGAAATTCTTACAGAAGGCATGGATGCCCTGAATGTCGCGACCAGTCAACAAACGGACGCCACAGCCACTTTCCCGCGAGAAAAAGAAATTGATGCGCTGTTACAGCATGTTGGCTTACCGGTAGAAACAAAATGGCGTTACCCGCATGAATTCTCCGGCGGTCAACGCCAGCGCATCGCGATTGCACGTGCTTTGGCGGTTAACCCAAAACTCCTGATTTGCGATGAGCCAACCAGTGCGCTAGACATCTCAGTGCAAGCACAAATTTTAAATCTACTGAAATCCCTGCAAAATAACTTGGGCCTTGCTTTTTTGTTTATTACCCACAATATAGCAGTGGTTGAATATCTGGCTGATGATATTGCTGTCATGTACCTGGGCAGAATCGTTGAACGGGGACATATTGATGAAGTTATCAGCAATCCCAAGCACCCTTATACACAAGCGTTACTTTCAGCCGTTCCACAAATCAAACACACAATAGAGCATAAAGTTATACACTTAGAAGGCGATTTACCTTCGCCCGCGACACCCCCATCCGGTTGTCATTTTCATCCACGTTGCCCGCATGTGATGCCGGTTTGTCGTGAATCTTACCCGCAAACCAGCGCATTCAGCGCAACACATACGACACATTGTTTTTTATATCCACAGGAGCACAGTTCTTCCGATCATGAGCATTAATAAAGAAGTCGCACGCCGCCGCACCTTTGCAATTATCTCGCACCCAGATGCAGGCAAAACAACACTCACCGAAAAATTACTCATGTACGCCGGAGCGATCCATATTGCAGGCAGCGTAAAAGCGCGCAAGGCCAGTCGCCATGCCACCTCTGACTGGATGGAAATTGAAAAACAACGCGGCATCTCTGTCGCCAGCTCAGTGATGCAAATGGAATACCGGGACTGCGTGATCAATTTACTTGATACACCGGGCCACCAGGATTTCTCTGAAGATACCTATCGCGTTTTAACTGCAGTGGATGCTGCACTCATGGTGATTGATGCGGCCAATGGTGTGGAAGCACAAACATTACGGTTATTGGAAGTCTGCCGCGCACGCAACACACCCATACTGACCTTTGTCAACAAAATGGACCGTGAAGTACAAGAACCGCTTGATCTGATCGACGAAATCGAACGCACACTGGGAATGGCCACCGCACCTTTCACTTGGCCGGTAGGCATGGGCAACCACTTTCATGGTGTATTCGATATACAAAACAAATGCATGCGCGTATTTCAACCTGGCGCAGATCGTGCCAATAGCAAAGATGAAATTATTACCGATCTGAATGATGCTGCCATTCAACAACGTTTCGGCGTGGACTTAACCAACGCACAGCAGGAAATCGAATTGATTGAAGGCGCTTCGCCGGAATTTGTGCATGATGACTTCCTGGCGGGCAAACAAACGCCGGTTTTCTTCGGTTCAGCGATTAATAACTTTGGTGTGCGTGAAATCCTGGATGCATTAGTTGACCTGGCGCCACCACCTGAATCACGCCATGCGATGCAGCGTGAGGTCGTCCCCGATGAAAAAAAATTCTCCGGCATGGTGTTTAAAATTCAGGCCAATATGAACCCTGCACATCGGGATCGTATTGCATTTGTGCGTATTTGTTCCGGCCAATTCAAACGCGGCATGACTTTAAAAGTATCCCGAAGCGGCAAAGATATCCGCACCAGCACGGTGGTCTCGTTTCTATCCCAGCGCCGCGATTTACTGGAAGAGGCCTTCCCAGGTGACATCATTGGCATACCCAATCACGGCACGCTGCAACTGGGTGACACCTTAACGGAAGGCGAGACACTACAATTTACCGGCCTGCCATTTTTTGCGCCGGAAATATTCCGCACGGTTGAAATCACCGACCCACTGCGCAGCAAGCAACTCAAACTGGGGCTCACACAATTAGGTGAAGAAGGCGCCATACAGGTGTTTCGCCCACATATCGGCAACACACTTTTACTCGGCGCTGTCGGCATACTACAATTTGAAGTCGTCACACACAGGCTACAACATGAATATGCAGTAGCTGCACGTATTGCCCCGGCTAAATATCAATTGGCACGTTGGGTCACATCTGAAAATCCGCGTGAGCTAGCACGTTTTATCGACGCCAACGCGCATCGTATTGCTTATGATGCCGTTGATGCGCCTACTTTCCTGGCTTCATTTGGTGCGGAATTAAGCGTCGCCGAAGAGAACTGGCCGGCGATTCAATTTCATAAATTACGTGAACACGCCGGGCTGGTTTTCCAAACACATATGAACAATTAATATTCATGCAACGGGCCGTTATTTTCCTCATCATCTTGTTGATTATGCAGACTTCCGCTCAGGCGGTGTTTGCAGACGATGCAGCTGAAGATCATAAAACCCGTTTTGCAGTGATCGGCGACATGCCCTATTCGGATTCACAGCATGCTCTATTGGAAGCGCCCGACGGCGCAATTGCTGCGGCCCTAAGCGCGATGAACCCGCCCGTATTGATCCATTTGGGTGACTTTAAAAAAGGCAGGGTGACTTGTACCGATGCGCTATTTAAAGCACGTTATGAGCAAATATCTAATCTAAATCCATTCAAAATCGCCTATACGCCCGGTGATAATGACTGGACCGATTGCGACCGGTTTGGCATGTTTACGCGTTATGATGAGCTGGAACGACTGGACTTTTTACGCCAGCTATTTTTTCACCAAGATGATCGACAGCTGACTCGCGATATTCCCGGTCTTATTCGGCAACAAGGTTTTATAGAAAATGCCATGTGGGAAATTGACGGCCTGATGTTTGCCACCTTGCATATACCCGGCACAAATAACGGGCGCAAGGAAATTTCACGCAGTGATATCAACAAAGCACTGGATGAGGCCGATTATCGTGATGCATCCAATGAAAAATGGTTACACCAACTATTTGAGACTGCACAATCCTCACAAGCCGTCGTGATCGCATTCCAGGCTGATATTTATAAAACAGATTTTACGCAACCGGTCTGCTCCACTAGCAATCGTACCGATTGCGATGGCTACAAGAAAACCCGTGATCTGATCGCAAAAAAAGCCAGGCAATTTAACAAACCCGTGCTCGTCATCCATGGTGACACGGGCGCCTATTGCTTGCAGCAACCTTATACAAAAATCCCGAATTTATGGCGACTGAATGCGGCTGGCGATTACAAGCAGATTGATGCAAACCAGGTGACATTTGATCCTAACAACACTGCAGCGCCATTTGAAGTTTTAGGACTTCTGGACCAACAAAAACCGCCAAAAATTTGCGATTATAGCTTCTTAGGCTTATAACGTAACAAACCACAAAAATTAGCGAAAATATTATGATTTGCAGTATGACCGGCTACGCCACAGCAACGCAAGAAACCGCCCATGGTTCCCTTAATCTGGAGCTGCGTTCGGTAAATAATCGTTATTTGGATATCCAATTTCGGCTACCTGATGATTTTCGCAGACTTGAACCAAACATGCGCGAATTATTGAGTAAGCAGCTTAGCCGTGGAAAAATTGAATGCCGCTTAAATTTCTCTATGCTTGTTAATACGAACCAAGCGCAACAATTAGATCCCGCGCTATTACAAAAACTTAAAGAACTGGAAGACACGGTTAAATCCGTATTGCCCGACGCACCCAACTTAAGCGTTGCAAGCATTCTGCAATGGCCCGGCATGCTGGGTAACGATAATGTATGCATGGATACATTACGCGAAACTAGCATGACGTTATTGCTGAAAACGCTGGAGGATTTTAAAGCAGCGCGTGCGCGTGAAGGTGAAAAGCTTAAACTAATATTGCTGGAACGCGTCGATCAAATGCGTCAACTGCTCACCACCGCAACACCACGTATTCCTGCTTTAATTGCCGCTTTTGAAGAAAAACTCCGAACTCGATTGGAAGAAGCGCTGGGTAATCTGGATGATGAACGTATTCGTCAGGAAATTACATTGTTTGCCGGAAAAATTGATGTTGACGAAGAATTGTCCCGACTGCAAACCCATTTGAAAGAAGTTGAACGTATCTTAAACAAAGGCGGCGCAGTCGGCAAACGCCTGGACTTCATGATGCAGGAACTCAACCGTGAAGCCAATACTATCGGTTCAAAATCTGTTGATCTAGAAATATCCAATATTTCTATGGCCTTGAAAGTGCTGATAGAACAAATGCGCGAACAGGTTCAGAATATTGAGTAATCTATTTTAGAGGTGCCCTTTAACTGATCTGCTGCTGCATAATCTGTGCGACCCGTTCCTGAGCGGCCCGAACATCATTCAGTAATGCACTGGCTTGTTCCAAGTCCCCATCTCTTGCCAGCTGTTCCATTTCAAGTGCGGCAGCACTCAGTTGCATTGCACCAAATTGTGCGCTCGTACCTTTAACAGAATGCGCAGCACCTTCCAAGGTTTCGAGGTCTTTTTGTTGAATAGCCTTCTCCATGCGAGCAACATTATCCATTGTATTCTTTATATTTTTCTCAATAACAGTCGGAAACTTGTCACCAAACATCTGCTTAAGTTTGTTGAAAACACTCAGATCAAATATTTCCGCATCAACATCCTGCTGCACTGACTCACTATCTTGCGGTGCCGATTGCTCTTCCTGTGGTAACTCAACGGGCTCATCAGTGCTTACCATTTCCATTTTTTGCGACAACCATTTAATCATAACCTTCTCAAGGTTCTCATAATTGATCGGCTTGGTAATAAAATCATCCATACCAGCGCTAAGACACTTTTCTTCATCCGATTTCATAGCATTCGCAGTAAAAGCAACAATTGGCATTTGCTTGATCACTTGTTGATCCTCAAGTGCCCTGATTTCCGCCGTTGCCTCAAAACCATCCATCACCGGCATCTGACAATCCATGAAAATCAAATCAAAATGCTGTTTCTTTACTGCCGCCACTGCTTCCTGTCCATTTTCAGCTGTCGTTAAGCTACAACCATAACCTTGCAGTAATTCAGTAGCAACCAGCACATTGATAGCATTATCTTCCGTCAACAATATCTGCACATCGTTGAAAACCGGCTTGTCGTGTCGTCTTACCGCAGTTTCCTTAAGCATATTGCGCGTAATCAGTTGCATATCCTTCTTACCTTGCTGTTTTACATCCCAAATCATTGTCAGTATTTGCGATACCTCAGAAGGATAAGTCGGCTTGGTGAGATAACCATCCAACCCCAGTGCTTTTAAGGATGCAGCTTGACCCTTATAGGGTGAAGATGTGATCAACACCATTGCACCATCGGTAAGTAGATCTTGTTGAGAGATTTTTTTTATTAAGGTCTCACCAGACATACCCGGCATCTGATCATCGGAAATCAAAATATCAAAAGGGTCATTGTCTGCAATTGCATTTTGCATGATCTTGATCGCTACTTTAGCAGAAGTCGCGCTTACAAGACGCATTTGTAAGGCTGATAACTGCTCCAATAATATGGTGCGGGCAATTTCATTATCATCCACTATTAATACTTTAAGCCCATGTAATATTGCCTGATTCTCAATGCTGTACCCCACAGGGGATTCTTTACTTGCATCAAGTCGTATATTTACGCAAAACGTTGACCCCTGACCTTTTTTACTCTTAACTGTTATATCACCATGCATCAAATGGCAAAGTTGCTGGCAAATCGCAAGACCCAATCCCGTACCGCCATATTTACGCGTAGTGGAATTATCTTCCTGATCAAACTTATTAAAGATTTGCGACACCCGGTCTTCAGCAATACCGATACCCGTATCCTCTATAGCAATCTGGAAACTAACAGTATCTTCTCTAACTTCTGTTGCTTCCACAGTCAGGAGAATATGCCCTTGTTCTGTAAACTTGATGGCATTACTGAACAGATTCAGCAAAATCTGCCGGACACGTCCGGGGTCTCCAACAACAAAGCGTGGCGTACCGGGTTTATAACGCAACAACATCTCGAGATCTTTTTCATGGCATTTTATCGCCATCAATTCTGCTACATCTTCCGCCAGCAACTGCAAATCAAAGGAAATATTTTCCAGCTCCAGCTTGCCCGCTTCTATTTTAGAAAAATCAAGAATGTCATTAATAATAACCAACAACGCATCAGCTGAACTCTTGGTTGCTTTGGCATAACCAAATTGTTTGGGCGTTAGCTGGGTTTCTAACAACAATGATGTCATACCAATGACGCCATTCATCGGGGTTCTGATTTCATGACTCATATTGGCTAAAAATTCAGATTTCTGTCGTGTCGCGGCTTCAGCAACTTCTTTTGCTGCTATTAAATCGAGATCGATTCTTTTACGTTCACTGACATCAGATCGGATTGAGATATAGTTGGTCGGTTTTCCATCAACGCCTATAAAAGGCACAATCGTGGTATCCACCCAGTAAAGATGACCATCTTTTGCTCGATTACAGATCTCACCGTGCCAAGCCTTTCCAGTAGTAATCGTAGCAAACATTTCAGCAAAAAATTCATAAGGATGATACCCTGAATTAATCAACCGATGATTCTGCCCCATTAACTCTTCCCGAGTGTAACCACTAATCTCAGTAAACTTATTGTTAGTGTATGTAATCGTACCCTGCACATCAGTGATAGCAACGATGGAATGCTGATCAATTGCAAATCTCAATTGGTATAAATCATCCAATGCCTTATTAATAGGTTGCGTAATACGCCTTGCTTGATAAACGGCAAATACAGTAACCAACAAACCCGCTAAAAGAAAAATCCCCAGCGTGGTCCATCCCAGATTATGCGCCATTACCAGAGACTGATCACGACTGATCTCGCTCACCAACATCCAGTGTACGCCTGGTAGTTTCAATGTATGAGATTGACCAATGACCAACTGCTTGCTGGAATTATAGTAGGTGGAAATAATTCCATGACTCTTTTCTGATCCCAATACACCTTGTTCCCTATTCCAAGATTCAAGGTGTTGCGTATTGACATTTTGATCCACTATTCCAGATGCATTTATTTGCTCACTTTCTAACGGTGTACGTAGCAACCCATCTTTACCGACCAAATAGTGTGTTAACGAATCTTTACCATTTTGCCCTGAAATGAGTTTGTTAATCCGCTCCATGCGTATTTGAATGGCAAACATCCCTATTTTACTGTTTTTGTCATCATATATTGGCGCAGTCAAAAAACCAGTTAACTGATTTGCTGAGGGTGAATAGAGTTCTAGATCTGAAAAAAGTAACTGCCCAGTTTCCCAACTCCTCTTAGTCGTTTTGGCAAAAAACGTATCCGCATAAGGCCCAGCATATAGATTTGTGCCAAGATCAGTTTCACCGGCAACGGTAAAAAGTATATTCCCATCACGATCAATTAAAAAAACATCATAGATGTAATCATAGTTACGAGAAAAATTTATTAAATCATTCTGGTGTTTATTGACCAACGAATCCCAAGCATCACTTTTTGTAAATTCAAACACATCTTGATCACTATGCTGTAAAGCCATATGTAATGCTGCCAGAAATTCGGCATTATGCTGGTTCTCTGCCATATTCTGCAGATCCATAAAGCGATAATCAAACCAGTTCTGGATAAAACCGATCTTCATCTGAGCACTGGTTTCCAGCTCTTGTATCGCGGAAGCAGTCAAACCGTCAGCAGTCTGGCGATAACCAAGCCATGCATTTAATGACAAAGGAACTAAAGCTATTAGAAGAAACCACAGCACCAAACTGCGCTTGAGAGAAGAGGAGGGATTATTCGTATTGGAATACTGTGAAATCACTTTTTAAGCTCCTTTGGTGGCCGTTTGATCCTTGTATTTTGCACACTTATAAATTAAGGCCAAACATAGACAATAAAATTGTTAATTGCCTATCTGCAAGCACCAACAACAAAACAATATGAGTCTTTTAAACGGCTATGTAACGGTTTTTTTTAGTAAATTACGAAAAAGAAGTCTATTCACTACATAACAATGTAAAAAGATATATGGGCACTTCTTAAAATCCGGATTTCATCCCAACGGCTGTGTTACAGAAAAAATTTCTTACTTACATATCAAACATATGCTGCGCTACAAAATTTTTTCCGCGCCTTGCATTTGGGCGAACTCTGAATTTCTAGAGGCGCCCATATGAAGACCCTTTTGCTAATCGTATTTCAGATAAAATTTTTTCTTCAATACAAAATTGGCAAAGAGCATATAATTAAAGTTCAAGCTGTCTTCTTTAAACGAATAGTAGCGAGTTTCTAATTCTGTAACAATTAGTTAACCTAACTGGAGGAATTATCATGAAACGAATCTATTTTCTAGTCCCCGATATTGCCACCACACAAAAAATTGTTGATGATCTATTGCTGACACGGATAGAGGAGCGACATATTCACGTCATTGCAAAACGCGGCACACCACTTGAGGATTTGCCGGAAGCCAATCTCTTGCAAAAGAGTGATTTTATTCCGGCAGTGGAGCAAGGGTTGGCACTCGGCGGATCAAGCGGCATGTTAGCAGGGCTGATTGCAGTTGCCCTGCCACCGGCCTCAACGGTAATTGCGGGCGGCATTCTATTGGCAACCACAATTGCAGGTGCAGGTGTGGGCGCATGGATAAGCGGCATGGTAGGTATGAGTATTGGCAATCGACGCACGCAAGAATTTGAAGCTGCGATTGATGCCGGTGAATTGCTGGTACTGGCCGACGTCCCGGCCCAACGGGTTACTGAAATCGAAGAAAGCGTCGCACAGCATTTACCCACGGTAGCCATCGAAGGTACAGAGCCAAAAATACCAGCATTTCCCTGATCACGCTACGCTTGCATAAACGCCAATCAGATCAAACACACCTGATTGGCACAACGAGAAGAGCTATGAACATGACAAAACCAGGCATTCCGTCCAAACAGGGCCTTTACGATCCCGTCTACGAACACGATGCGTGCGGTATTGGTTTTGTTGTCAACATTAAGGGCAAAGCCTCCCATCAGATCGTAGAACAGGCGCTCACAGTCTTACATAATCTGGACCATCGTGGCGCCTGTGGTTATGAGAAAAACACCGGTGATGGGGCCGGTATTATGCTGCAAATTCCGCATACTTTCCTCAGCCATGCCTGTGATGGCCTTGGTTTTCAGCTACCCAAGCCGGGGCAATATGGCGTCGGCATGGTCTTTCTGCCGCCCGATAACGATCAACGCCACCACTGTGAAAAACGCTTGGAAGAGATCGTGCGCAGTGAAGGACAAAAAGTTCTCGGCTGGCGTAGCGTTCCCACCAACAACATGTATCTTGGCGATACAGCGAAGTCATGCGAGCCTTTTATCAGCCAGATCTTTATTGGCCGTCAAGCAACCATACAGGACGACATGGCTTTTGAGCGCAAGCTCTATACCATACGTCGGCAAACCGAAAATATCATTCGCTACGGTAATTTTACCGGTGGTGACTTTTTCTATCTCCCCAGTCTTTCCAGCAAGACACTCATCTACAAGGGCATGCTGACATCGCGCCAAGTCGGCACATTTTATCCTGATCTTTCCGATCCTTTGCTTGATACAGCGCTGGCTTTGGTACATTCCCGCTTCAGCACAAATACCTTTCCCAGTTGGGAACGCTCTCATCCTTACCGCCATTCGATTCATAATGGAGAAATCAATACCCTGCGAGGCAATGAAAATTGGACGCGTGCACGCCAGGCGATGTTAGCTTCCGATTTATTCGGCGCTGACTTACCCAAAGTCTTGCCTATTATCCAGCAAGATGGCAGCGATTCAGCCAAATTGGATAATTGTCTCGAGTTTTTGTGGTTGAATGGCCGCTCTTTACCACATGCCATGATGATGATGATCCCGGAACCATGGGAAAATCATCAGAGCATGAGCGAAGAGAAACGCGCCTTCTATGAGTATCACAGTTGCCTCATGGAGCCCTGGGATGGTCCTGCGTCAATTGCTTTTACAGATGGCGTCAGCGTGGGGGCGGTACTTGACCGCAATGGTCTGCGCCCTTCCCGTTACTACATCACCAAAGACGATCTGGTGATTATGGCCTCAGAAGTGGGTGTGCTCGACATACCGCCGGAACGCATACTGGAAAAACGCCGGTTGCAACCGGGCCGCATGTTTCTGGTCGATACCAAAGAACAGCGCATCGTAAGCGACGAGGAGATTAAGCAACAAGTCGTCACTCAACATCCGTATCAACAATGGCTGGATGAAAATTTATTGCACTTCGATGATTTGCCGAATATCGCTGACGAGCCGCCAACGCATGATCACAACATGATGTTGCAACGTCAACAGGTTTTTGGCTATAACTTTGAAGATCTACGCATTAACCTTGCCCCCATGGCAATGAATGGCATACAACCCATTGGCTCCATGGGTACGGACACACCGCTGGCCGTACTGTCTGACAAACCCCAATTATTGTATAACTATTTTAAACAGCTTTTTGCACAAGTCACGAATCCGCCGATTGATCCCATTCGCGAGGAATTGATCACGGCCACAATGTTGATCCTCGGCGCTGAAGGTAATCTTTTACAAGCAGAACCAAACAACTGTCGCCAACTCAAACTCCCGGTGCCTATTCTTAAAAACGCCGAACTTGAAAAACTGCGTCGGCTCGACCAAGCGGGGTTCAAATCGGTGACACTGCCGATTCTATTCAAGGTCGCTGACGGCAAAGATGGTCTGGAACAGGCATTGAACGATTTGTTCACAGCGGCAGAGCAAGCCATTGCGGCAGGCGCCACGATTTTAATCCTGTCGGACAAAGGCTTTGATCGTAATCACGCCCCCATCCCGGCTGTATTGGCATCCGCCGGTCTGCACCATCATCTAATCCGCGCAGGGTCTCGCGCCCGCGTGGGACTGGTACTTGAGTCCGGAGAACCGCGTGAAGTGCACCACTTCAGTCTGCTACTTGGTTATGGCGTACAGGCAATCAATCCATATATAGCGTTCGAAAGTCTACACGACATGATCGGCGAGGGTATGTTGCCGGATATTACCTATCACGCAGCGGTAGACGGATACATCAAAGCAGCCGTCAAAGGCATCGTGAAAGTAATGTCGAAGATGGGCATTTCCACCATCAAGTCCTATTGTGGCGCTCAAATCTTTGAAGCGGTGGGTCTTAATCAAACGTTGATCGACAAATATTTTACCTGGACAGCTTCACGCATCGGCGGCATCGGCCTGGATGAAATTGCCTTGCAAGCAACACAACAACATGCGCGCGCCTTTACAACAAATCCCACCAATGGTCACACCCTTGATGTGCAGGGTCAATATCAGTATCGCAAAGATGGGGAGGCCCACCTTTTTAACCCGAAAACGATTCATCTGTTGCAGAAAGCCTGCCGCAACGCGGACTACACAACATTCAAAGCCTATAGCGCACTCATTAATAACCAGTCAGAACAGATGGTCACCTTACGCAGTTTGCTGGCGCTAAACTACACAGATGGCCCCATTTCAATCGAAGAAGTGGAACCGGTTGAAACCATCGTCAAGCGCTTCAAAACGGGAGCCATGTCTTATGGCTCGATCAGTCAGGAGGCCCAAGAAGCGGTTGCGATAGCCATGAACCGGATTGGCGGGAAAAGTAACACCGGAGAAGGTGGTGAAGATCCGACACGCTATACAGCAGATGCCAACGGCGATTCAAGTAATAACGCGATTAAACAAGTGGCTTCAGGGCGTTTTGGCGTTACCAGCTATTACCTGACCCAGGCGAAGGAATTGCAGATCAAGATGGCCCAAGGTGCTAAACCCGGAGAAGGTGGTGAATTGCCCGGTCGCAAAGCCTATCCCTGGATTGCCAAAGTGCGCCTCTCAACACCTGGTGTGGGCCTGATTTCACCCCCGCCGCATCATGACATTTACTCAATTGAAGATCTGGCGCAATTAATCCACGACCTGAAAAACGCGAACCACCATGCCCGTATCAGCGTCAAGCTGGTGTCTGAAGTGGGTGTGGGCACTATTGCTGCTGGAGTAGCCAAGGGACATGCAGACGTTATTTTGATCAGTGGTCATGATGGCGGCACCGGGGCGGCACCGCAAACCAGTATCAAACATGCGGGTTTGCCGTGGGAGCTTGGCTTGGCGGAAACGCATCAAACGCTGGTACTGAATAATCTGCGCAGCCGCATTGTGGTGGAAACAGACGGTCAGTTAAAAACCGGGCGCGATGTCGTGATTGCAGCGCTTTTGGGCGCTGAAGAATTTGGTTTTGCGACTACCGCCTTGGTGTCTCTCGGCTGCCTAATGATGCGTGTGTGTCATCTTGATACCTGCCCCGTTGGTGTGGCCACGCAGAATCCAGAATTGCGTAAAAAGTTTATGGGTGACCCATCACATGTGGTCAACTTCATGCATTTCATTGCGCAGGAAATGCGGGAAATCATGGCGCAGATGGGTTTCCGTACCATCAATGAGATGATTGGCCGCACCGACCGACTGGATGTCAAACAAGCGATAGAACACTGCAAAACCCAAGGACTGGACTTCTCGCATATCCTCTATCAGCCAGAAGTCGGGCCGGGCATTGGGCGTTATTGCCAGTTCCCGCAGGATCATGGACTTGAGAATGCGCTTGATAACCAAGTGCTGCTCGACTTGGCCGAACCAGCGCTGGAACGTCGTGAAAAAGTAAAATCAACGCTGCACATCCACAATACCAATCGTGTGGTGGGCACTATCCTGGGCAGCGAAATCACCCGGCGTTTTGGCCCGCAAGGGTTGGGGGAGGATACCATTCACTTCCATCTGCTCGGTTCAGCCGGGCAAAGTTTCGGTGCATTTATTCCACCTGGCTTGACGCTCGAACTGGAAGGCGATGCCAACGATTATTTTGGCAAAGGACTGTCAGGAGGCAAGCTTATTCTGTATCCATCGCCCGACTCAACCTTTGTGCCTGAGCATAATATCATCGTCGGTAATGTGGCATTTTATGGCGCCACCAGTGGCGAAGCATATATTCGCGGCATGGCCGGTGAGCGGTTTGCTGTACGTAACAGCGGTGTACATGCGGTGGTCGAAGGCGTGGGTGATCACGCCTGCGAATACATGACCGGTGGCCGTGTGGTGGTGCTCGGCGCAACTGGCCGCAACTTTGCTGCAGGTATGTCGGGCGGTATCGCCTATGTGTTCGATAGCGATCATACCTTTCGTGATCACTGCAATCTTGAGACGGTCGTGCTTGAAGGCCTCGGCAGCGAGGATATCAGTGAAGTCGCAGAGATGATCCGCCGCCATGCCAAATATACCCAGAGTGAACAGGCTTGGAAGCTGCTGGCATTATGGGAAGATGCCATCGCAAAATTCATTAAAGTCATACCGAAAGATTATCAGCGCATGCTCGATGCTATTCAACGTGCAGAGCAGCAAGGCTTGACAGGCGAGGAAGCGATCATGGTTGCCTTTGAAGAAAACAAAAACGACTTGGCTCGTGTCAGCGGGAATTAAGGAGGCGTCTAAGCGATGGGCAAACCAACCGGATTTATGGAATTTCAACGGGAACTGCCAGGCGACCGCTCTCCGCTGCAACGGGTACGTGACTGGCAGGAGTTTCACGAACACTTTCCTGCGCATAAACTCCAGCAGCAAGGCGGTCGCTGCATGGATTGCGGCGTGCCTTTTTGTCACACGGGAACGCTGATTAGTGGCATGGCGTCAGGCTGCCCGGTCAACAATCTGATTCCGGAATGGAACGACTTGGTCTATCGTGGCCTGTGGAAAGAAGCACTGCAACGTCTGCATAAAACCAATAATTTCCCAGAGTTCACCGGGCGCGTCTGCCCTGCGCCATGTGAAGGGTCCTGTGTGCTGGGGGTTATCGATCCGCCAGTTACCATCAAAAATATCGAATGCGCGATTATCGACAAAGGCTTTGAAGAAGGTTGGGTCACTGCAGAACCACCCGCGCAACACACGGGAAAGAAAGTGGCCGTGGTGGGATCAGGCCCATCGGGGCTTGCATGTGCAGCGCAACTCAATCATGCAGGTCATCTGGTGACGGTATATGAACGCGCTGACCGCATCGGTGGCCTGCTGATGTACGGTATTCCCAACATGAAACTCGATAAGGCCGTCGTGCAGCGGCGTATTAATTTACTGGCTCAGGAAGGGATTAATTTCATTACCAATACCACGGTTGGCGTCGACCTTCCGGCAACCAAACTGCGTGATGATTTTGACGCCATCATTCTGTGTTGTGGTGCCACCAAGCCACGCGATCTGCCCATTGAAGGACGTGATCTTCAGGGCATACACTTTGCCATGGAATTCCTGCATGCCAACACAAAAAGCCTGCTGGATTCTGAATTAGAAGACAACGCAGTTATCTCAGCCACTGATAAGCATGTCATTGTGATCGGTGGTGGCGACACTGGAACAGATTGCGTTGGCACCTCATTGCGACATCAATGCAAAAGCCTGACTCAATTCGAGCTTCTTCCGAGACCGCCTGATGAGCGTCAAGCTAACAATCCCTGGCCAGAGTGGCCGAAGATTTACCGGGTCGATTATGGTCAACAGGAAGCTGCTGCACGTTTTGGCAGTGATCCGCGCACTTATCTGGTCATGACTGAAAAGTTTGTTGGTGACGAAAACGGCCATGTGACCAAGCTGCATACTGTAAATGTCGAGTGGGTGGCGAACAAAAACGGCGGCTTTTCCCCGCAGAAAATACCTGGCAGCGAAAAAATCTGGCCAGCCGACTTGGTGCTGTTGGCCATGGGATTCCTTGGCCCGGAAAATACGATCATAGAGAAACTCGCCATTGAACAGGATGCCCGTTCAAACGTAAAAGCCGATGAGGGCATATTCAAAACAAATATCGACGGCGTCTTCGCGGCAGGCGACATGCGACGCGGTCAAAGCCTGGTGGTTTGGGCCATTAATGAAGGGCGTGCAGCAGCACGCGAGTGTGACCGTTACTTGATGGGCGCAACGCAGTTGCCCTGACATCTTATTGGGGAATATATGCTATTGTTCCAAATCTAACCTTAAGGGTGCCTCTAAAAATTCAGAGTTCGCCCAAATACAAGGTACAGAAAAAATTTCACAGCGCAGCGTATGGTTGATATGACAGCAAGAAATTTTTTTTGCAACGCAATAGTTGGGATGAAATCCGGATTTTTAGAAGTTCCCTTAAACCTTTTTACAGGTTGTGATTATGCTCATTAAATTAATTAATAACACTTTGTTTATATTGATACTAATCTCAATTATGCTCTGGTCTGGTGTAGCACAAGCAGATAATCTTGCTAATCAGGGCTACAGCGTCGTTTCCTATTTTGAAAAGGGCAAGGCGGAAATGGGATCAGCCGAGTTTTACGTTGAACACAAAGGGAAACATTACTGGTTTACTTCATCAGATCAAATCGACACCTTCAATACCAACCCAACACGCTACATCCCGGTATTTGCTGAATTCTGTCCTTATAGTCTGGCACATGGGCGCACGGCCGCTATAGACCCAACTAACTTCAAAATTGTTGGTGACCGGCTGCTTCTATTTCATCGCAGCGATGAAATGGATGGTTTGAAAGCATGGGAAGATGCTGATAACGAAAAAGAATTATTGCGTCGCGCAAAAGGCACGTTCACATTGCTTGAATTTTAAGAATGAAAAATGCGAAGGACGTCATGAAGCAAAGCACAGTTTCCACTGTTTGCGCAGTATCGTTACGAAGTAGTCTATGCATGCTCATTGCGCTGACTCCCCTGCTATTTTTATCAACGCTGGCTGCGGAAAACCAGCATGTCCAAACCGTCCACACAAAAGACCACCCCGCGCACTGGGATTACTTAGGTGTTAAGAGCGCCAGTCATTGGAGCATGCTCTCCAAAGAATACATGGGCTGTGAAACCGGTAATCGGCAATCGCCGATTGACATCACCACAACCCATCACGGCGATCATCAACAGAATCTGGTTTTTCATTATAAAACCTCGCAACTGCATGAAATAAACAACGGTCATACCATTCAGGTTTCTCATGTTTCCGGATGCCACGTGGATCTTAATGATCGGGAATACAAACTACGCCAATTTCATTTCCATTCCCCCAGTGAACACCATATTGACGGCAAAACCTATCCCATGGAAATGCACCTAGTGCATCAGGATGAAGCGGGACATGTACTGGTGATCGCTGTGATGATGGAAACAGACGCCTCGCAACCCGTGCTAGGCAAATTCTGGCAATGGCTTCCCGGCCAAATCGGGCAGAAAGTCACTTTTCCGCTGGAACTAAGTTTGACTGATATTCTACCTGCCAACACGCAGCACTACACCTACTCCGGTTCACTCACAACGCCGCCCTGCACTGAAGGCATACAGTGGATTGTACTCAAAGAACCGATGCATGTCAGCCAGCAGGATGTTGATCAATTCGTACAAATTATCGGCAAAAATGCGCGCCCAATCCAACCTCTGGGTGAGCGCGTTATTGAAGAAGATTAAAGGGCACCGCATTTATTTCTCCTTGTTCTACCGATTGATAGCCCGCAATGCCTTAAATAATGTAACCGGTCGACGTATGGCTTCATACACGGGCAAAACCTTTTTAGCCGTTTTAAACAGGCCATACACTGCAGTTTGTGCGCTTCTTACAGAGTACTCAAGGGTGAAAACGCAATCTTTCGGCAATTCAACAAATTGCCCGATAAAGGCAAAATTGCTGGCAGCTTCAGGCAACACTGCGGGGCGGTCGCCCGGTGTGCGGGGCATGAAGGCACTGTCGATAAACGGCATGGCAACCGGAATGCAATTTACTTTTCCTGAAGCCACAACCGGTTGCATTAAGGCTTGAATCTTCAAGTGATACCACAATTCCTGCAGTATTTCCTCGCCATTGCATGCGGACATTTTTTTCTTGATATGGTTACCTTCCCTGTCGGGGTATAAGCCATAACCCCAGAATATTTTCACGTCTTCCGGTTGATCAGGGAAATGCGGTTGGGCTGCGATCACAATCGACATGAGCCAATTTGAATCAACCATGGTTACCAACCCAACGGTACCATGACTATTGTCAGAGAATGTTTGCATATAATCGTGAAAAGTATTGTCTTTTAACGTGGCCGTAAATGAATACCATTTTTGCAAATTAATCTGATCACTGAACACGCCAGGGCTACCAAATACTTTGTCTTTGCGTGCGATTTTTTCCCATAGCACCCAACTGCCCGAGCTTGATTTTTCCTTTAGCACAGGCGCTTTTGTCCACGAACCGTTGTCAGTGCTTTCAGTGATCGAACCGTTGGTGATGAGCACATAATCGTTCGCCTCTAAAAAGATGAAATCTTTCAGGCCATTACTATCAATAATGGTTAAAGACGTGGCTGTTTTTTTGCCATAGGTTTCCAGGTCTGTATCAAATTCAAAATCAATATCAACAACTTGTGTATGCATATTAAAATGCACACCATTTGCTTGCAAATATCGCTGCAGTGGAACAATCACGGAATGGTATTGATTGTATTTTGTGCGCATGACCCCACCCAGTCTGGGCAAGCCATCAACCAGGTGGATAAAGCGCCGCATGTAGCGCCGCATTTCAGCCAAAGCGCTCCATTTTTGAAAGGCAAACATGGCGGCCCAGATATGCCAGAAATTAGTTGTAAAAAACGTCGGCTGAAACCAATCCTGTATGCTTTTATTACCTAATGATTCCTCAGAAACAAAGGTCAATTTGAAAAGTTGAAGTTTGTCTTTGAATGCAAGCCCAAATGTCGAGACATCAATTTTCTGACCATCTTCGAGTAATCTGGCCTGCGCATTGGCAACAAAACGCTGGTTAAATTCGAAGCACTCATCGCTCACTGAAACATCCGGATCATCATAAGAAGGAATGCGCGACAATAAATCCCAACAGCAAACATCATGCGCTTCATGCATTCCTCCACCACGTACCGCATAGCCTTCATCGGCGTTGCCAGCACCGTCACAGGCGCCATCTACGACTAAATCCTGTTCCAGAATATGTATGTTCTCTCCGGGCATTCCGGCATCATCAATCAGATAAACAGCACTTGCCAGGGCGGCAATGCCACTGCCGATCAAATAGACTAGTGAATCTTTCGGCTTATGGTTTTTTTTCACCTTCACAACTTATCTTCCTTTTTTGCAGAAAACTGCCACCAATCAGCAATGACCTTGCCGACCGCAGGATTGACCAAGTAACCGTAGGAACGGTGACAATTAAGCCCTTCTTCATTACGAAAAAAATTGTAAATGCCCTCGCAGTGATCCTCGATAACATCCACCATCCCCAGTTCAAGCATGGTAGAAAAATCGTCGGCAAAAACTCTGTCTAACGCCGTGATATCACCTGTAGAGGAAATATTCACCCAACGTCTAATATTGTCAGGGTATTTATTTTTACCCATAGCAGTATTTCCCATCAATCTACGCTGAACATAGTTCATGCCTAATGGACTGCCTATGGTCAAAAACAGGTCTATCTTTCCCGCCAAGTCTTCCTCGTGAGAAATCTCCCACAATGTATCGTAAGCAATCACTGAGCCCAGACTATGGCCAATCAGTAATACCCGCTCATTGTTAGCCAAAATCGGGCGCAGCCGCTGCTTTAACAATTCACGGATCCTGCAAGCCACGTCTCCTTCATTGACAAAATAACCATTAATCTCCTCAGCGGTTGAACGAAACGGCTTTGGCATTAATCCAAGCAACACAGGAATATGATCGACAATGCTGTAAAGAAAGCGATCCAGTTTACGGTGCCAGGCGTTGGCTTCCTTAATATCTTGTGCTGTCGGGCTATGTTGATGGATCAATGCATCAATCCACGGCAAATCACGGCTGATATCTTTGCTTTTATGATAGTAAAGATGATTCCAGGCAATCAGTTTAAAGTCTTCAGTGTGCTGCTTCATGTCGGTAACAACATCCGGTTCAGCGCGGCACACACCTTCCAGCAAACACCGCCACAACAGATTTTGATGTTGAACTGGCGGGGGTTTAGGATTCTTCCCGGGTACAAATATAATATGCCGTTGATTCATTTGCAGCGGTCTTAAACGGTTTAAACGTGAACTATGATATAAGGAAACGCTGTTGAAGGAAGTGCTGATTCATGCATAAATTAATATTCGGATAAAAAAGGAGCCGCTCATGACGCAGATGACGAACAAACTCAATGTATTAATCCTCGGCTATGGTGAAATGGGCCAGGCCATGGAATATTTACTCAAAGAGCGGCAACAACTGGCGATTTGGGAAAAATACCCGCAGAATAACTTCCAATCAGCAGAACTCGATGAAGCCGCGCCAAATGCAGACATTGTACTGTTTTGCCTGCCGGTTAATCCACACCGGGAAGTCGTTGAACAAATCGCACCCATGCTCAAGAAAACCTGCCTGTGCGTGAGTATTGCCAAGGGATTGGATGAAGCGGGCCAAACTGCCGCACAAATTTTTTCCGATGGCTTTAAAGCCGATCAACCCTATGCCTTATTATATGGCCCCATGATCTCTGAAGAAATTCGGGCTGGTCGTTATGCCTTTGCACAACTCGGCTGCAACGATACGCATGCTTATGACAGCATCCGCGCATGCTTTCATAACACGCGCCTGTATATCGAACATACGTCAGATATCACCGGCATCAGTTGGTCAGTCATTCTGAAAAACGTTTATGCCATGGTATTTGGCATGGCCGATGAATTACAACTGGGCGACAACATGCGCGGCTATCTTGCAGTTGCCGCCCTAAGTGAACTGGATCAGATTGCACGCCGAATGGGCGGACAAACGGGCAGCCCCTATCATCTGGCCGGCCTGGGCGACCTGATTACAACGGCTACCAGTGAAGACTCACATCACCATGAATTAGGGCGCATGTTAGCCAGAGGAGAAATCTCAAATATCAGCGGAGAAGGCCCGCACACACTCGCGATGGTGAACAAATTCCAGTTATTCAACACGGTGGACTTTCCACTGTTTCAACTGATTCATCATATTATTGAACAACCCAAAGATATACACAAAGAAATTAACACCTATTTAACAGAAACTTATGACTCATGAACGAATCCACAGCGCCCTAAACATGAAGTAGCCCACCAGAAGCACGGTAGGGTGAATAAGCGAAGCGCCATCCGCCAACTATTACCATACTTTAATTAATCTTCCTTCACCAAAACCTGAAATATAATTGGGTTGAAAAATAGATATTTATTGTATTTGCCATGCGGTTTTGGTGCAATGCCCTTCGGTTATTGCACCCTACCGGGCTGCTCCCAGCAGTACTTGCCAAGCTACGCAAGACCTTTCCGGAACTTAAGGTTTTCCTACGCGAAAGTCAGACCGCCGCATTACTGGAAGATCTCACCACAGGCAGAATTGATGCTGCGTTAATTGCCTTGCCCTATCCAATCAACGATTTGAAGAAAGTTGAACTGTTTGATGACTTGTTTCATTTAGCTTGCCCCCCCTGATCACCCGCTGGCAAATCGTAAGCTGCTCAAAGTCCAGCATTTGGCAACACGGCCCCTGCTATTGCTTGAAGAAGGACATTGTTTACGCCAACACGCACTTTCTGCATGCAAGTTAAAGGGCGCAAATTATGGCATCCCTTATCAATGCACGAGTTTATCCACACTCATTCAGATGGTTGCCAACGGCATTGGCGTGACCTTGGTGCCGGAAATGGGTGTCAAGTCGGGACTGCTGGCTAAAACTGGCCTGATTTCCCGCCCATTTGATGACAAAAACGTGAAGCGAACCATTGGCATGGTATGGCGGCCAAGTAGCAGTAAACAGAGTGACCTTGAATTATTATCAGAATTTATTAAAAAGCATGCCTAAAAATAATGCTATGGTTTGATAAACAACAAAGTAGATAAGTGTTACTAGATTTACGCGCTGTTTTGCAACCATATCTCTTACCACCAATTCTGTGTTCCATTTTTTAGTATGAAAAAAATGTGTATTTGTGGTTTTCTTTTCCTTGTACCTGCCCTTGATGGTGAGTGCAAAAAACGAAACGCAGACCGTTACCGATCTGGCGTCTCTGTTGGCTATGGACTTGGAATCTCTCGGCTCGGTTCAGATCCAAACCGCCAGCCGTAGGGACACCGATATCAAAAACACGCCAGCGGTAGTCTCGGTA
>JAJFJK010000097.1 GCA_021774075.1 Nitrosomonas sp.
TTGTAGTCTGGGCCGGTTTCCCGGGCCACTATAATCCAACCGATATTTCGGTCCAAGTAAATACAAGAATACTTCATAGTATTGAAGTATTCAATACTGTGGTGCAGTATTATTTTATGGATTGGAAAATCCAACCATACATGTAAGAGCTTGCAAACATAAACCACAGGACTTGCAAACATCGCTATTTTCAGCTCACATTATTTGCAAACAGCTTGCAAACATCTGTTAGAACCCACATTAGTTGCAAACATAAAATTAAATATTAGACTCTGATATTAACACCGGCTACCGCTACCGACCCATTGGATTCACTCGACCCATACTACCAAATGACAGCATACCTACGGAAAGCGGACAGTCACATCGGCATTGCTTCCTTTCCAGAACATACCAAATTCTCGGAGACCCTAATGAGGGTAGCTAACTCTAGCATGTACGCCGCAAGGAGATTGGCCGGAATCATGTAAAATACAATGAATATCAATTGGCTATGTTGCGACAAATAATTATTGAAGATTTTTCTTCAATTAAATCAATGAGAGATTTGGAAGAAAAACGCTTAATGCGACAGAACCCGAACAAGGTCTTATAGAAGAAATCCGTCTTATTGAAAGACAATTCTATATTTATACTGCATAATTCAACATATCAGAGACTTACTCTGGACGATGCTGTTTTTTGCAACAGAGCCTTCCATTGCTCCCTAGATCCTATCACAGAAAAAACTCGCGTCAATGACTTTGCCAAGTATTGATTCACTACAAAAAACAGCTGAAAAATCAGTCAGTTTTATCGAATGGCTGGTTGAGCTTATTCGCAAAGAGAGTTGGGTTCAGTTGTTGGTGTTACTTGGTGTAGCGATCTTTATCTTTGGTAATCCGAAGACACTTTCATTCGCAGCTGACTTTCTTCCGGACGATTGGAATCTTGAACAATTACTCCCGTCGGATTTTTGGATCTATTGGCTGGTCACTGTTGTCGGACTATTTCTACTTGCTTTTATTATCACCTTCTTTACGTTGCCAAACGTAGCATCGCCTGGCCTTTCACTGAGTGAGCGCAGCGCAATTAAGGGGTTAATCTCGTTTGGTTTTGAAGATGCCGCGCTGTTTGAGAAACTGGAACGGGCGCGCGTGATCCGGGATGTTCTCAATGCACTGTGCGATTCCAGTTTTCATTTTGGCATTCTTTCCGGTGAATCTGGTTGTGGTAAATCTTCATTGCTTCAGGCCGGGATCTGGCCCCGGTTGGCGGCACATCAACACCAGGCGCTTTATGTCCGGTGTAACGAACGCCAACCGTTGGAATCGATCCGCCACGCCATTCATCATCAATTCAAAATCCCGCACGAGCAATTGGAGACATTGACGCTAGCCTCGATGCTTGAGCTTGCTGCAAGCCACCACCAAGCGGCGCATCCAGAAACACTGATTTTAATGCTTGATCAGTTCGAACAGTTTTTCATCCAGCAACGCTATAAAGAAGACCGCCAATCCTTTATCGAAGCATTACGAGAGTGGTATCAACAACAACCGTCCCATCCAGTCAAGATCCTGGTCAGTTTACGCAGCGACCTGGTCGGGCGCATGATTGAATTGCAAAATGCGCTGGGTTATACACTCGGACCCAACCAGAATTTCTTGCTGGAAGAATTTGAACCGGGTGAAGCGGCTAATGTATTTCAGACGATTGTTACGCACGAGCATATCGAATGTGATGAAAATTTTATCGAGGAATTATGCGCAAACGAACTCGCAGATCCTCGGGACGGACTAATTTCACCGGTTGATCTACAGATTCTGGCCTGGATGATTGCCGGCAGCGATGTTTCCAGCCAGGGCGGTTTCGACCAAGCAGCTTTTCAAAGCCTGGGTGGTCTTGAAGGGCTACTCAATCGTTTTCTGGAGCGGATACTGAAGAGCCGTGAAACTGACGAGCGGCGTCAGGTGGTGATCAAACTACTGCTGGCGCTGATTGATCTGGATAATAATCTTCGTGCCGGCGTACTGACTGAATCCGAGCTACAACAGAAACTTGCCAATTCGCTTGCGCCAACCGAAATCTACGAAGCACTGCAATGGCTTATCCGTTCTGATGTGCGCTTAGTGACGCCACGCCCGAAGGGCGACATTCAAGGTTATGAGTTGTCGCATGAACGAATTATCGTGGCAATCCGACGTGTTGCCGGTCAAGAGCTTACCGCGACAAATCAAGCGAATCAACTGTTGCAACAGCGGGTTAACGAATGGCTTGGCAATGAATGTTCATCACACTATCTGCTGAATTGGCGAGAGTTGCGGCTGATCCAGCAAAATATAGCCTATTTAATTTGGCAACCAAAAAAACAACAGAAGGAAGCATTCATCGAGCACAGTCGCCGGCGCTATGGTAATAGACGCAATGTCGTCATTGGTTTGGCGCTGTTAGGCGCTGTTGGCTATGGATTAAGTGTCCAACCGAAGTTTCAGATATGGCGCGTTCAACAGCAGCTAGTTACGCTGAACGAAAATCCGAGGTCACTTGAGAGACGTCAACAATCAACAGCAGCGTTAGTAGCCATAGGGGCGTGGAAAGATGCAGTAATGGTTGCCCACAGAATTTTGGCGAGATAGTCACGATTGCCAGCAGGATTGATCATGTCGAGATTAAAATGTTGACCCTAAATGCGGTGGCCGAAAGCTTAAGCAAGCTGAATGATCATCCGGACAAAGCAATTGCATTACTTGACAAGATAGTCACGATCGCCAGCAGGATTGATGATGTCGAGATTAAGGTGTTGACACTGAATGCGGTAGCTGAAAGCTTAATCAAGCTGAATGACCAGGATAAAGCAACTGCATTGCTTGGCGAGATAGTCACGATTGCCACCAGTAAGATAGATAGAGCTTCGCGAAAAGCGGACGCCTTGAATATGGTAGCCGAAAGCTTAATCAAGCTGAATGACCAGGACAAAGCGGCTGCATTGCTTGGCGAGATAGTCACGATTGCCGCCAGTAAGATAGATAGAGCTTCGCAAAAAGCGAGCGTCTTGAATATGGTAGCCGAAAGCTTAATCAAGCTGAATGACCAGGACAAAGCGGCTGCATTGCTTGGCGAGATAGTCACGATAGTCAGCAGCAAGGTGCTTTCTCCTTATGAAGAAGTGGTCTACTTGGGAGAGGTAGCCGAAAGTTTAAGCAAGCTGAATGATCATCCGGGCAAAGCAATTGCATTGCTTGACGAGATAGTCACGATTGTCGGCAGGAACTTTGTTGATTGGCCCAAAGGTAAAGCGGACGCCTTAAATATAGTAGCCGGAAGCTTAATCAAGCTGAATGACCAGGACAAAGCGGCTGCATTGCTTGGCGAGATAGTCACGATTGCCGGTGGAATCGATGATGCCGGAGAAAAATGGATAACCCTGAAAGAAGTAGCCGAAAGCTTAAGCAAGCTGAATGATCCGAACAAAACAGTTGTATTGCTTAGCGAGATTCTCAGGATTGCCGACGGAATGGACTATAACTCGTATAAAGTGAGAGTCCAGCATGATGTAGCCGAAAGCTTAATCAAGTTGAATGACCAGGACAAAGCGGTCGCATTGCTTGGCGAGATAGTCACGATTACCGGCAGGTTTAGTGATGACTATAATAAAAAGGAAAACCTGAATGCGGTAGCCAAAAGCTTAAGCAGGCTGAATGACCGGGATAAAGCGACTGCATTGCTTGGTCGTTTGAGTGATTTAACCCCCAGCATCACAAAATCTAATCATAGAGACGCTTTTTGGGTAGTTTTATCGGCTCAGGCTGCCCGGTTGGGGAACTGGTCCCAGGCGAGAAAATTTGCCGATGAGATCGGTTCTGAATCAGCCAGGATCGATGCGCTTAGTCGTATCCTTGAAACCTGGGGCGCTTCTCAATCGATGTCAATCATCTTCTAATATTTTTCAGTGTCAGCACCTGTCGTGTAAAAACTTTTTCTGTATAAACAATAATATAAAAATGTAACTATTCAGCGAAAAAAAAACAAGAAAGTACTTGACAAGGTTTTTGTGCAAAAAGGAGGGAGTTTCAATATAACTGTAGTCGACACATAGAGTATATCTATTTGGCTGTTAAACTCATTTAGTCCACGATACCTTATGATGGTGTAATAACTTTTAATTTTGGAAAGTATGTTTTGTATCGACCATTATCGCGAGTAATAATATCCCATCCTCTTATCGCCGCATGTGCGCCAATATAAAAATCTGGAAGTGGTGCATGCTTAGCACCACCAGATTTCCGGTACTTCAGGAAACATTTGCCAGCCAGAAAAGCAGCTTCATAGGGAAGGTCTTCCCGAAGAATATAATCATTTGGTAAGGCCTGATCCAATTCCTCAATACGTTTAAAACTTATCGAGATTTCAGAGTAGATAATGGGGTTAATATAGAGTAATTCGCGCTCTGCATAATAGGCAAGTGTCTTTGATGACCAATCAAACCATTTGGGGTCTCTGGTAAAGATGTCCAGAATGACATTGCTGTCAATTAAAGCTGGCATTATCAGTCGCGTGTTAATTTCATAATTTCGTCGGTACTCATGGGAACTGTGCTTTTTCCTGCCATCAATTCGATGACTCTTTTTCCCCGTACAACTTGCTTTGCCTTTTTGATGCGCAGTTCATCCCCAATACATTCAAACTCAATATGAGTATGTGGCAATAAACCCAATGATTCTCTATATTTTTTAGGTATGGTGATTTGACCTTTGGATGTGATAAGCATAACTTTGGCTCCTTAAAAGTAAGATTGCTACCAGTATTACACTTACCTTATATTAATGTTATTAAAAGCTCAAGATGTAAATGAGCAAATGTAGAGAACAAATAAACTGAAATGAGGATTGTGAGACAGGCTTGAAGGAAAGTGCTTTATAATCTCATGATTGGCATATGAAGATTAATAATTCAAGTCTTGCTGATTTCGCCAATCCATTTACATTCACAGTTAAGTTAGAATATCAATTCTCTTGACTTGCCCGTCCACCAATCAGGCCCAGCGCAAACACATACTCCGCTAATATATAACAAACTGTACGCTCTGTTATGGGCGCGCTTAACTGGCAGATTTTGGAGAAAAATATCAAAGCGTAACTCGCGCTCAAACTTAATAATTATGGCAAAACAAACTTACGACGAATCCTCAATCAAGGTCTTACGCAAGCTGGAACCTATCCAATTGCGGCCAGGCATGTACACACGCACAACGGACCCTACACACATGGTCGTGGAGGCCATCGATAATGCGGTCGACGAGGCGATGGCGGGACATGCCAAGCATCTCGAGGTAACACTTTACCGAGACGGCTCAGTCACTGTTGCAGATGATGGGCGCGGTATTCCGGTCGGTCTGCATGCAGAAGAAAAAATCCCAACCATACAGGTGGTGTTCCAGTTAATTCATTCCGGCGGCAAGTTTGCAAAGGGCGAGGCAGATAGCAGCTACAAATTTACTGGTGGCCTACACGGTGTGGGCGTTTCCGTGACGAATGCGCTCTCTACCCGACTGGAAGTCGAGATCAAACGTGATGGCAAGAAACACCACATCGTCTTTGCCGAGGGTGAAGTCATCGAGCCGTTAACAGTGATCGGCGATTGTGGCAACCGTAACACCGGCACGGCATTGCGTATTTGGCCCAACCCAAAGTATTTTGATTCCCCATTAATCCATCGTGGCGAGTTGGAGCACTTGTTACGTGCCAAGGCGATGTTGCTACCGGGCGTTAAGGTGCTGCTTAATATTGAAACCGCGACAGGTTTCGATACCAAAGAATGGCATTTTCATGGCGGCATTGCGCAGTACCTCGACCAAATGATTGCCGAGGATGAACTCGTCGCACCTGCTTTCTGCGGCAAAAAGTATCTTACCGCTAATGAAATCTTCTCTGACGGTGAAGGAGTTCAATGGGCGCTAGCATGGGTTGTAGGTTCCGGTGGTGGAGAATCCTATGTCAATCTTATCCCGACCATGGGTGGCGGTACACACGAAGCGGGTTTACGTGATGTGGTATTCAACAGCGTACGCACCTTCGCAGAACAACATGGACTGATGCAGCGTAACGTAAAGCTGGCAGCCGAAGATGTGTGGAGCAAGCTACGCTTCGTCTTGGCGCTCCAAATGGTTGATCCGAGCTTTTCTGGTCAGACCAAGGAAAAGTTGTCCTCGCGTGAGGCAGTTAAGTTAGTAGCAACCACCATGAAAGACCCGCTGGATCTATGGCTCAATGCACATGTAGCTGAAGCAACAAAAATTGCCGAGCAGGCGATCAAGAACGCCATCGCCCGCGGCAAAACGGCAAAAACAGTGGAACGAAGAAAAGGTTCCGGCGTGGCCGTGATGCCGGGCAAACTGACAGACTCAGAATTAACTGGCTCCGACGCCGAATTATTTTTGGTGGAGGGGGATTCTGCTGGCGGTTCGGCCAAAGCGGGGCGTGATAAAGAATTGCAAGCTATCCTGCCATTGCGTGGCAAAGGCATGAACAGCTGGGAAGTAGAACAATCGCAAATACTCGCTAACCAGGAAATCCACAATATCGCCGTTTCACTGGCGATTGATCCGCACAAACTTGATAGTCATGTGGACATGAGTACCTTGCGTTATGGCAAGGTTATTATTCTCTCCGATGCGGATGACGATGGCAGCCATATTCAAGCGTTGCTGCTCACCTTGTTTTTCCGCCATTTCCCGCAGATAATTCAACAAGGACATGTTTATATTGCTCAACCACCATTGTTTCGGATAGATGTACCAGCACAAGGCAAAAATAAACCGCTACGCAAACTATATGCTTTGGATCAAGATGAGTTAGATATGCTGGAAGCTCGCCTGCGTCAGGAAGGGCTTAAGGAAAACAGTTGGACCGTTTCTCGTTTCAAAGGCTTGGGAGAAATGGACGCAATTCAGCTTTGGGAAACCACATTATGCCCGGACACACGCCGACTGGTTAGGATTAACCTGGGTGATGTGGCCGAGACTGTTGGCACCTTCAACACCCTAATGGGGAAATCACACGCTGGCGCACGTAAGGAATTAATCGCCACACACGGCAACGAAGTTGAAGCGGATATTTAGGAAAACATGAAAAATTTGGATTTGTTTGATGGTCTGGACGCCACCACACCAACACAGGAAAAAGAAAAGAAAAAAGAACCAGAGTCGCCGCCACCCACGCCACCAGTTTCTTCTGAAGGTGGGGATGACAACGACGATGGCAGCTTTGACCTTGCCGAATACACGCATCAAGTTTATCTACGCTACGCCATCAGCGTGGTCAAGGGACGCGCACTACCCTCCGTATCAGATGGCGAAAAACCCGTACAGCGCCGCATTCTTTACGCCATGCATCGTTTAGGTCTAACACAAGGGTCAAAGCCGGTTAAATCGGCGCGCGTGGTAGGTGATGTTATCGGCAAATACCACCCACATGGCGACTCTGCATCCTACGAAGCGATGGTGCGCATGACACAAGATTTTGTGTTGCGTTACCCTCTTGTCGATGGCCAGGGTAACTTCGGCTCACGTGATGGCGACTCCCCTGCAGCCATGCGCTACACCGAAGTTAGACTCACCAGATACGCTGAACTTTTGCTATCTGAAGTAGACGCGGGAACCGTGGACTTCCGTCCTAATTACGACGGTTCAGAGCAAGAGCCCGTAGATCTACCCGCACGCCTCCCTCTCCTGCTGTTGAATGGTGCATCCGGCATCGCCGTCGGTATGGCCACGGAATGCCTGCCGCACAACATGCGCGAGATAGGCAACGCGGCTATCGCGCTAATGCATAATCCGTCGATTAGTATTGATGACCTATTTCAGCATATCCAAGGGCCTGATTTCCCGGGCGGTGGCCAACTAATTTCAAGCGCCAAAGATATACAAGAAGCCTATGCAACGGGTCGCGGCATTTTCCGTGTGCGTGCACGCTGGACCATAGAGCAGCAAGCGCGCGGCCAATGGCGTATGGTGGTGCATGAATTGCCGCCAGGTGTTTCCGTCAAAAAAGTACTGGAAGAAATTGGAGAATACGCAGATCCACAGGTAAAAACAGGCAAGAAAGATTTATCGGTCGCACAAAAACAGATGAAACAACTATTTCTCGGCGCATTGGAAACCGTGCGTGACGAGTCAGGCAAAGATGCTTCTGTACGCGTTGTTCTGGAACCGCGTTCTTCACGGTTGCCGCAAGAGGAGTTCATCGCCCTACTGCTGGCACATACCAGTTTGGAATCCACAGTACCGGCTAACATGGTCGCTATCGGACTGGATGGCAGGCCAAATCAGAAGAACATCCTGGAGTTACTTTCTGAATGGGTGCAGTTTCGCTTCACCACTGTCACCCGCCGTAGTCAAACACGACTTGATCAGGTACAAAAACGCTTGCACATTCTAACCGGCCGCATGACGGTATTGCTTAATATCGACGAAGTCATCCGAGTGATTCGTGAAGCAGACGACCCCAAGGCCGACCTGATGCTGCAGTTCGAGATTACCGCTATTCAAGCAGACGATATTCTGGAAATTCGATTGCGTCAGTTGGCCCGCCTGGAGGCCATCCGCATCGAAAAAGAAATGAATGCGCTAAAAGCGGAAGAAGAAGGACTAAATACCGTGCTGCACGATAAAACCGCTATGCGCAACATGATTATCGGCGAAATCGAAGCTGACATCAGCAAATTTGGCGACGACCGCCGCACACTGATTGAACCAGCGGAACGTGTGACTGCCAAGGCCAGGTCTGTACCGGATGAGCCATGCACGATTATTTTGTCTAAAAACGGCTGGATACGTCAGCGTACAGGCCATGAAGTTGATATAAACACACTCTCGTTTAAAGATGGCGACCAGTTACTGGCGATTTCACAAACGCGTACAGCTTTTCCGATTGTTGTGCTGGACAACGGCGGGCGCGCCTATAGTTTGTCCTCGGCTGATATTCCAGGTGGTCGTAGCGACGGCGTACCGTTAACTTCCTTACTGGACATACCGCCCAAAATGAAAGTAAACGTTATGTGCACCGCAAAGCCAGATACCAAATATCTGTTTAGTTCGTCTGGCGGGTATGGCTTTATTGCTACGCTAAAAGACTTGGTATCACGTCAGAAAGCTGGCAAGGCTTTCATGACATTGAACAAAGAAAATATCGTGCTGCAACCAGCCAATGTCGCCAGCGGCAACCTGATCGTAGCTCTTGGCAGCAAAGGCAAGCTGTTATCATTCCCGATCAGTGAGATGAAGGAATTATCGAGTGGCAAGGGCGTCATCATTCTCGGACTAAATGATGGCGAAACATTGATAGCAACAGCCGTACTCACGCAAGGTTCATCGCTCCTGATCAAGGGAACGAGTCGAAGCGGCAAGTCATCGAAATTGGTGCTGAAATGGGAAGAACTGCAACCGTTCGTGTCACACCGGGCACGCAAGGGAATGCTGGCGCCAGTCAAGTTTAAGCCAGAAAATATCCTAGCATTTTGAGCTGAATCTGATTTAGTGAAGGACCAATTCAAGCTTGTGTACCAACCACTTTATATTGATAGGTTCAGCTTTAAGACCATACCATGCTATACGCCTGAAAGCTGGCTGCTAATGCAAGATCATTATGATCTATGGAAAGCGTGGCAGACTGTTTAAGTAGTGTGTCCCAAAAATTCCTGAACCTTTCATTTTATAATGAGATTTGAATGTCGGAACTGACCACATCTCGCAGTA
>JAJFJK010000098.1 GCA_021774075.1 Nitrosomonas sp.
TATGCCAAAGGCGTGGTACAGCAAACTGGTGGACATTTTGAAAAAGCCTCATGATTAAAGTTCAGAGACAATTTCAACCTTAAATTCATTTTCTTCCAACATCTTTTTTTATCGCTAAGTACGCACTTACCGGATGAACCAGAAAAATATACATATCCAAATACTGTCCGGGGGAATAATAAACAAATTCCAGAGCAAAATCGCCAACAGCATGGCGCACAACTCAAAATACAGCTCGAACTGGTTAACCAGAGTCAACAAGAAATCCGCGCTGCTTCAGAAAGCTACGATTTAGATTCTAGATTGGGAATTCAGGTGGCATTTGAAAGCTTCCCTGGTATTGAAATGGCGGTGGAAAGCCTTGCTGATGCCAAGCAAGGCATTGAGCTTCTTAATATTCGCCACTCTGAAAATCAGGTATTTGCGACCATTTTTGTACCAGATGGTAAACTAACTGTAATCGAGAAAAAATTACAGGCTTATCTCAGCTACAAACAAGACAAAAATAGTAATCCTTTAGATAACCGAAAGTTGATTGATGCAATTCAATCACTTAGAACGGCAGCTCTGGACTCGTTATGGACAGATGATGGCAATCAGCTTCCAGTAGACCTTAATGAAATATTTTGGTGGGAAGTTTGGTTGCCGGTTCGGGGTGACCGGCAAGCTGTTATTCACGATTTCAAGCTTCTGGCCAAAGGTGCAAATATTCATGTGACTGAACATGTACTGGAGTTTCCTGAGCGTTCAGTATTCCTTGCAAAGGGAGCACGAAAACAATTTGCAAGCAGTACATTATTACTAAGCAAAATTTCCGAACTACGAAGAGCCAAAGAAACAGCGGCTTTCTTTGACAATCTATCTCCAGAAGAACAGTTTGAATGGACTGACAATCTACTTTCGCGTTTACAAATTAATAATAAAAATCTTCCGTATATTTGTATTCTTGATTCCGGGGCTAATATTGGTCATCCTCTTATTGCTCCATTCATAACTCAAACCGATCAATTCACAGTAAACCCTGGTTGGGATCCCACTGATGACAATGGTCATGGCACAGGAATGATGGGACTTGCTGTCTGGGGAGATCTAACAGAGCCACTTTCATCAACTGGACAAGTCTGCGTTAACCACCGGGTGGAATCAGTAAAGCTGCTTCGGAACTCAGGTGACAATGAAGGCAAGCACCACGGGATCATCACCTCTGATGGTGTCTCATTACCCGAGATTGCAAATCATGCCCGAACCCGGATTTTCGCAATGGCATTATCTTCTACTGATGGCAGGGATCGTGGACGACCTTCTGCATGGTCAAGCACAGTGGATAGCCTAGCTGCTGATTATTTGGGGGATAACCAGAACCCCCGCCTTATTCTAGTGTGCGCAGGAAATACTGGCGATAACTTAACTGCCCTTAGAGATTATCCGACCTACAATGAACTCCAAGATATCCATGATCCTGGTCAGTCATGGAATGCACTGACGGTCGGTGGGTACACACAAAAAAACAATATTGCTGAAGATGATGCAAGTGCATACTCACCCTTAGCCCCTAGTGGCGGTTTAAGCCCTTATAGCACCACGTCAGTTAGTTGGGCAAAATCAATGCCAATTAAACCGGAGATTGTTTTTGAAGGGGGAAATGTTGGAATTGATGAGTATGGTTGTGCTGGACTGCCCAGTCTAAAGTTACTGACTACTCATCATAATCTTACGGAACGGCACTTTACTACATTCGAAGCAACTAGTGCTGCTACCGCATTGGCCAGTAAATTTGCTGCAGAAATTTATGCCCAGTACCCATCCCTTTGGCCAGAAACGGTCAGAGCTTTGATAGTTCATTCAGCTCAGTGGACTGAAGCAATGAGACAACAGTTTACTTATGGAACAACAGATCTCCAAAAAGCTAAGCATTTGGTTAGATGTGTTGGATTTGGTGTACCCATACTCGAAAAAGCACTATGGAGCATGAACAATTCGCTGGCTTTAATTGTTGAAGATGAGCTGCAACCGTATGAGAATAGAAAAGGTAAACAACCCAGCACTCGTGATATGCACCTGCACGATCTTCCTTGGCCTAAAGATAGTCTGGAGGCATTAGGGGCAGCCCAGGTCGAAATGACAGTTACTTTGTCTTATTTTATTGAGCCGAACCCATCCAGTCGTAACGTATCTGGAAAGTATAGCTACCCCAGTCATCAACTTCGATTTGACGTAAAACGACCATTGGAGACTACACGAGAATTTCGCGGAAGAATAAGCCGCTATGCCAGGGACGAAGAAGAAGGAACTACTAAAGCACCAAAAGACCCAAACTGGATGCTGGGTGATTTCCGGCACAAAGGTTCCATCCATAAAGATGTATGGACAGGTTCGGCAGCAGCACTGGCTGAACGCGGTCAAATAGCTGTTTATCCTGCAATGGGTTGGTGGCGCACACGCACCAAGCTTCAAAAATGGAATAAAAAAGCCAGATACTCTTTAGTAATTTCAATCTCGGCACCAGAAATTGATGTTGACCTCTATACAGAAATAATTAATAAGATTGAAACGCCAGCTACTATCACTACCAAGATCCAGACTTCGTAAGCGGATGTGCGTCAGATCACGGGCGTGTAAGCCAATACAACTTAAGCCACTCGCGTCAGTGCACCACCTTCTTCGACTCCTTTAAAGAATTTTGTGAAAGATGAGCCGTTTTGTTTTGATATTCGATGGTGATTCTCTTACCCAATGCTGATTTTATATCGAATAATGACTTGTCGTGTTTGATAAATTCTTTATCCACTTTTTGATAAAAATAATTTTCATCCTCGTGAACGATCGTTCCGATAAAGATGTTTGCTTCATTACATGCAGCATCTTTTGCTAAAAATATATTGTAGATGCCAGGTTTTATTCCAACAGCTTTTTTAACTTTTTCTGTTACCCATTTACCTTCTTGCTCCTTTTGTACTAACCGCCGACCATTCATTACAAGAATTCTTATTTTCATGAGCCGCTCCTTTGCTGTATTTTTAGTTTATGCCCCAATATCAAGGCGCTATCGGTTTTGTCCAGTCCTCTAATGTCAAATGATGCGCTACATTATAGAAAGACCTGTCATTAGTGATCAGCACCATGCCTGCAGCAATACAATGAGCAGCAATTAGCACGTCCATTGCACCTAATGGATTACCATTTTTTTCGTAAGCTTTTTGGAGTTGCGCATAAATCTTTGCTGCCTCAGAATCCCATGACAAGATCTCTACTCTGAGCAAGAATTCTTCAACAGCTACCGGCAAGTCTTTGGCCTCAGGCCTTTTAGTAACGTCGCTCCGTAATTCTGCTTCTGTAATAGCTGAAATACATATATTCGCCATAGGTACATTACGTAGGTGCTCTCTGATGGCGGTCGGGTTACCTTTGATTATATAGCTCGATGTATTTGTGTCGAGCATGTAACGCGGGCCTTTCATTTAAAAAGATTCCGATCCGGTAAGATCTTATTGTCTCGCTCAAGCATAAAATCGTTTGGTATTTCTATCGTTTTAATTAGCTTAAAAAAGTCTTCCCATGATCCAGGTTTCCTGGATAAAACCACATCGCCTGTTTCTGGATCTTTGCGAATGTAAACTTCTTTACAATCGAAACGATAGTTAATAGGCAACCTTACTGCTTGACTTCGACCATTCATAAATAACTTCGCTGAGTTTTTCATTACACATTCCTTTGTAAAAACACTGAGGTATTTTTATGCCAAGCTTAAATACAGTAACAATCGTAACCAACATTCGCGCTGCCTGTGTTTATTCAGCTCTCTTATTCAATATGTTGCGATCAATAATTGCATGCATTTTTGCAAAATTCCTGGCAGCGACTTCTTTTGTTACTGTTATCTTTCTTGTTCGAGGCAGCTCGATCCTATTTTGCGGGATTTCATTCGACAGTTCCCCTGATTTGATATCCTCTCTCGTCTTGTCTAGCACGGACTTCCAACGAGATTTAATCACCTGGTATGGGTAGGCTAACAGATCATTTCCAAATCTAGAGGCAGCCCAGAAAAAAAGTGGATCACTCCATTTGTCTGCTCTTAATTTACGATTATGCATTTGTTTACATGCTTCATAATAGGCATATTCGTAGTCAATTTCTGGCCGACAATGTTCCTGAAATTGATCGAGTGAAGGTGGGAAAGGATATCTGGCAGCCAACCCACAATTTATTTCATCTGGAGAATATCCAGATAATTTATTTGCCCATACCTTCTTTGCGTTCTCCACCCCTATATCGAGACCAGAATGATTTGTTATGCCGATTTGCCACTTGGCCAGGAAAGCGTTACCAAACCGGCCATGAAAGTGTTCAAAAATTCGCTCAATCCAAACAATTGGAAGTGGCATCTGGCGAACATTCGTCGATTGTTGCTGTTTCTTCAATTGCGTGCTCATGTTGGCTTACTCCTTTTTCTGTCCTGAAAATCGACTGCGCACTGACTTTTATCATATTTTGCTGTGAAGCCCCTGTGGTGTTGACTGGCGGTGCTTGTGAATTCGCTTTAACATACCATTCTGCTTTAAAACTTATCCAGTTTCTCTCGCAGCATTCGATCAAGGCTTGTTCAAACGTGACGCCTGCCTTTGCAGCTTCACGCCTTATTCCATCCATAGCTCTGCATGTTATTGGTGCATTTTTTGCATCTCTCAGAACTAAAAAATCATTAAAAGTTTGATCAGACACGTCATGCAGTAATTGTCGTGGATCATCTATTTTTATTTTCTGTAGTTGATTTGGTTCTATGATCTTTTCTTTTGTTTTATTTTCTTTTATTGATGGTTTATTGATGGATAATGATGTATTGGGTGTCATGGGTGCTAGGGGTTGCGCGCATGGGTGCAAGGGGTCTCGCGCATGGGTGCCAGGGGTCGCATGGGTGCCAGGGGTCGCATGTACGCTAGGGGTAGCATGGGTGCCAGGGGTTAGCAGCATTTTTACATTCAATTTGTAATGTCTGGATTTCCCTGGATTACCACCGTCATGATTAGCAATGACTTCGAGATAACCTTCGTCAATAAATTTATGCATAATTCTTCTTGCCTGTGATTCGCTAACATTGATTTTCTTGGCTACCCTACCTATTGACGGGTGTAAGCTCCCACCTTCGTCATTGCACCAATCGGCAAGGGCAAGCATTGCTAGCTTTTCACTTCCGCCACGATTAAAGTTTTCCCAAACTAATGACATTATTGATATGCTCATTTGTCCAATAATTATTTTGCTTTGCTCATAAGTAATTTTTTTAGCATCAAATTTTCATACTCAAGTGCATTTGCTTTCTCACGCTCAATTCGTAAGCGGCGTGTTATTTCAGTTTCCGATGGAACTAAATGATAGCCACGTGAACGAGCAAGCCAAATAAGAGGGACTTCATTGCCACATAAGTTCATAAATGTATTTAACTTGTCTTGAGGAAAGAAGTGCTGCCCATTTCTTACGCGTGACCATTGCGCAACATCAGAAACTATACCTTGCTTGCCAACAATCTGTTTGTCTCCCAAGCCAGATAAGTGCTGACACAATACAAGGGATTTAGTAAAGCTTGGCTGTGCATCAATAGAACGCACGTCAATTACCTGCATCTCAGGATTTAGATTAGATTCTGCTTGTCTCATCTTCATATTTCTTGAAGAAATGCGATGACACAAAACATTTGTATCGTGTTGTGTCATCGATTCATGTGAAAATATTTCATTTTCTTCCGGGATATAATCTTTCGGGAAAATATTGTCCATGTATTAACAGATCCTCTATTTCGCCAAGAAAAAGTACAATGCTAGATAAAACAGCATTTAATGCGCTCAATGAGATATTTAACGATTGTGAATAATTTAAATAATTGATGTGCATAAAAGTATAGTAATGCTATACCAATAAGTCAACAATAACTATACGACACACATGTAGTTTTTCTTTACTCTTAAAGCATGAATAACAAAGAACATACCAATTTGTCTGAAATAGCCTTATTTGTAAAAACTGTTAGATCTAAGCTTGATAAAACTCAAGAAGAGTTTGCAGAAATTTACAATTGTACAAAAGGAAATGTTTCGGCTTGGGAAAATGGCAGGCATGAGCCTGCGTATGCATTACTACGTGATATGACGGAACGATCAGGCATACCGCTCCCAAAGTCTGCAATAACAGCCCACCCTTTAGATAAAGAGAGGCAAGAAAACACAGAGCCCGGCCCTAACATAACGGGGAAAGTGCCCCTTATATCTTGGGTACAAGCTGGCGACTTTAAGCAAATAATTGACGAATATCCATTAGAGTCGCATGAAGATTCTGTCCATGCCACTGTACGTATAAATAGATATACATTTGCACTAAGAGTAAAAGGCGACAGTATGGAGCCTGATTTTCCAGAGGGAATAATTATAATTGTTGAACCTGAAATGGATTTCCAGCCAGGTGATTTTGTTATCGCCAAAACTGGAGATGAAGCGGTATTCAAACAAATCGTCAAAGACGGAAGTGACTGGTATTTAAAGCCACTTAATACACGCTACCCGATCAAACCATTAGGAAATGCGCATATTATTGGCGTAGTAAGAGAAGCCATTCGTAAGTTTAGATAATTTTTTAAGTATAGGGCCAACTCTCTTTGGGTCTTTCCTTGCTAATAAATTAACCCACTCGTGTGGGTTTTTTTGCGCCTGGAATTTTGTGCGGCAGGAATATATAGAAATAATTGACACAATTAAATAGATTTTCTATACTTGATCTAGCTTAATAAGACAAGGAACAGAAAATGACTCAATTTCAATTGATTGTTAATCAATCAATTAATCGGCTAACCAAACCGCATATAAGGTGCCACATAAAGATCAAGACACAAAATAGAAGATTGGAATATGACGGGATATTCTTTTCGACAATAGAGGCTTATATAGCGGCTCAAAACTTTGTTGGTTTGTGTAATAGTAGTATTACTGTAGTGGCGATTAGGTAAAGGGGAAAATAAAATCATGCCAGAGCCTAGATTACTCACTATCATTGAGGCAGCCAAGCTGCTCAAAGTCCATCCTGTAACACTGCGAGCAAAAGCTAGCAGAGGGGAAATACCTGCTGCTAAGCCCAGCCACAAATGGTTATTTGTAGATGTTGACCTAATTGAGTATATCCGCTCACAATATAAACCCAAATTAGAGCAAAAGGATGGACAATGTCACTCTACAAACGTAAAGACTCAAATGCCTGGTGGGTTAAAATCCAGCAAAACGGAAGAATCATATGCCGCAGCACTGGGACTGCAAATAAAACCAAAGCTCAAGAATATCACGACAAATTAAAAGCCAATCTCTGGGATCAGATTAGCCTTGGCGTGAAACCCAAATACAAATGGCAAGATGCAGTACTCAGATGGATAGAAGAAACTCGGCACAAAGCCACACAACACGACGACCTTACTCACCTGCGCTGGCTTGACACTCATCTACGCAATAAACAACTCGATCAAATTAGTCGTGAAGATATCGACAGTATCATCAAAGCAAGGCTTAGCGGGGGCGCAAGTAACGGCACAACTAACCGCACACTTGCAGTTGTGCGTGCAATCCTCAGAAAAGCAACTAACGAGTGGGAATGGATAGTTCGCCACCCTAAAATTAGCATGCTGCCAGAACCTAAACGCCGCGTGCGCTGGTTAACACATGAGGTAGCTAATAGACTTATAAGCGAGTTACCTGAGCACCTTATTCCAATTGTGAGATTTAGTCTGGAAACAGGGTTGAGGCAGGCGAATGTCACTGGTTTACAATGGCAGCAAGTCGACATTAATAGAGCCTGCGCATGGATACACCCAGATCAGGCAAAAGCAAGAGAAGCCATTGCTGTTCCACTATCACCAAACGCAATTAAGATAATTCAAGATCAAATCGGCAGAAACAAGGAATATATTTTCACATATCAGGGTAAACAGGTAAGGCAGGTCAATACAAGAGCATGGCGCAACGCACTCAAACGTGCCGGAATTGTAAACTTCCGTTGGCACGATTTACGCCACACTTGGGCAAGCTGGCACATACAATCGGGAACACCACTTCATGTGTTGCAAGAATTAGGAGGATGGGAAACAACTGAAATGGTAAAAAGATATGCTCACTTATCAAGCAGTCATTTGTCAGAATACGCTAACAATATTCACAAGAACAATCCAGATTCCACACACTACTAGCTACGATTTAGCTACGTTATGAAATTTAAAATCTTAACTTCTATTATAACTCATTGTTTTTATGGTGCCGACACCAAGAATCGAACTCGGGACCTTCTGATTACAAATCAGCTGCTCTACCATCTGAGCTATGCCGGCAAATTTAATGATTTTTACCAGGAATCTGGATTTATTTAACTATACGTAATTTGGGTTTGCGTTTTTTTCTTGGGGGTTTACTTGGGGACTCTGGTATTACGGTGTCTTTCTCACTGATTATTTCTTGTTGACCACTCTTTAGTTCCGAATCTTCCTGGAATGCAATCCCTTGATTTACTTCTTTAGCGAATATCCCTTTAACCACATCCATCGGTAATTCCAATTTTTTCGAAACGCCATTGAAACGTGCGTCGAAGCATACGTTATCATTACCGATGATAAGATTCTGCACTGCATTTTGGCTGATATTAAAGATCATTTCACCATTTTGCGCAGATTCCATTGGTATGCCGAGGTCTGGACTAGCCGTGACGGTTATGAACGGCGTAAACCCACTATCTACACACCATTCATATATTGAGCGTAATAAATAAGGTTTGGTTGAGTTCATTCTTATTTTCGCATTACCTTTTCAGAAGCTGATAAAGCATCTATAAATAATGGACGGCTAAATAATCTTTCAGAAAATTTCAATAATGGTGCTGCCTGCTTTGGAAGACGTATGCCATAGTGTTCCAATCGCCATAACAATGGTGCTATGGCAACATCTAACATGGAAAATTCATCGCCCAACATAAACTTCTGTTTTTCGAAAATTGGCGCAATGACTGTCAGGTTATCCGCCACCTCAGCACGCGCCTTATCTGCTGCTTTTTGATCTGAACCTTCTATCGTTTCAATATGACAGAATAATTCTTTCTCAAATCGGTACAGCAGCAGTCTTGCACGTGCCCGCATTACTGGGTCCGCAGGCATCAGTTGTGGATGTGGAAAGCGATCATCAATATATTCATTAATAATATTTGATTCATAAAGAACCAGATCGCGTTCCACAAGTACCGGCGCTTTGCCATATGGGCTCATAACTGCCAAGTCTTCTGGCTTGTTATTAGGATCCACATCAATTACTTGGAAATCCATATCTTTTTCGTGCAGTACAATACGACAACGATGGCTATATGGACAAGTAGTTGTTGAATACAATGTCATCATAACTATTTCCTTTGACTCAATATACTAGTTATGATTTAAGCAACATTCATGATAATCAATGAATGTCTCTCCAGTATTCACGTTTAAGTGCAATAGTAAGCCCCAACATGCCAAACAGGAAAATAAGCACATACATGCCGATGCGTTTACGATCATTAGCTGCCGGTTCGCCTATGTACACAAGGTAATTTACCAAATCAGCCACATATTGATCATATTCTCCGACCGTCATTGTGCCTGCCTTCACCAGTTCCAAACTTTGCACTTCTTCACCACCTATTGTTTCCACGACAAGTTTTTGTTCGCCTTGTAGTTCATATAACACATGTGGCATAGCTGCACGGTCAAACACAAGATTGTTCCAACCAGGAACAGTGCTGGAATCACGATAAAATGCACGCAAATAGGTGTACAGCCAATCAGCACCATGCGAGCGTGCAATCACAGATAAATCTGGAGGCAATACGCCAAACCATTCTTCACCTTCTTTTTTGTCCATGGCAGTAAACATGAGATCACCAGCTTTCTGCCCTGTCTTAACAAGTAGAGCAAGCGCTTCTGGTTCACTAAGGCCAATATCACGATGGCGGTTATAGCGCATATAACTTGCAGCATGACATGTTAAACAGTAATTAACAAAGCTCTCAGCACCACGTTGCAGTGACTCATTATCCTTTGTATTAATCGGCGCTTCGTCTAAAGGCATACCGGGTGGAGCTGCAAATACAGTTAACGGAGCCATACATAAGATAAATAGAAAAGTTCTCAATTTCATCATTTGGTTACTCTCTTTGGCTCAGGTTTTGTTTTATCTATTTTGCTATACCAAGGCATAAGTATGAAGAATGCAAAGTAAACAACTGTAAATATTTGCGCCAACAGTGTGTATAAAGGTGTTGGCGCTTTCATACCCAAATAACCCAATACAAAGAAACTGATTACGAACATTGTTAATGCAAACTTAAAGATTGGTCCTTTATAGCGAATTGACTTAACAGGACTACGATCCAGCCAAGGCAGGAAGGCGAAGATAACGACCGCTGCCCCCATCAATATCACACCCCACAACTTCGCATCAATCCACAGGAAGTTAACTGTCACCGCACGCAACATTGAGTAATACGGCGTGAAATACCATACTGGCGCAATGTGATCCGGCGTCTGCAATGTATTAGCTGGGATAAAGTTATTATGCTCCAGGAAATACCCGCCAAACTCTGGCGCAAAGAACACAATAGTACAGAACACAATCAGAAACACTATAACGCCAACAATATCCTTAACACTATAGTATGGGTGGAACGGAATTCCATCTACAGGGATCTTCGTTTCTGGATTTTTGTTCGCTTTTATCTCAACACCATCCGGATTGTTTGAGCCGACCTCATGTAAAGCCAGTATGTGCACAAAAACCAGTACGATCATCAGTAAAGGTAATGTAACAACATGGTATGCAAAGAAGCGATTGAGCGTTGCATCTGATAGGTTAAAGTCACCCAAAAGCAACAGTGTCAGAGAATCTCCAACGACCGGTATCGCGCCAAACATACTCACAATCACTTGCGCACCCCAGTAAGACATTTGACCCCATGGCAAAATGTATCCGGTGAAAGCCAAGCTCATTAGAACAAAAAATATCGCCATACCGATCAACCACAGAAGCTCACGTGGTTTCCGGTAAGAGCCATACATCATTCCACGGAACATGTGCAGATAGACCACGACAAAAAACATCGATGCGCCTGTTGAGTGCATATAGCGGATCAACCAACCATAATCCACATCTCGCATGATATATTCAACCGATGCGAACGCCAGAGTTGCATCCGGCTTGTAGTTCATGGTGAGAAAAATTCCCGTCAATATCTGATTAACCAGCACTAATAGCGCTAGTGAACCAAAGTAATACCAAAAATTAAAATTCTTTGGCGCGTAATATTTGGAAAGATGTGCTTCCCAATTTGAGGTCATTGGAAAACGTGCGTCTATCCATTCCCTCAGTGCATTTAATCCCTTGCTCATTTATGCAGATTCCTTGCTCTCAGCCCCAACTAAAAGGCGAGTGTCAGTTAAATAAGTATGTGGCGGTACAACCATATTCGTGGGAGCCGGCAAGTTACTATAAACACGTCCAGCTAAATCGAATTTAGATCCATGACAAGGACAGAAAAACCCGCCCAGCCAGTCAGGACCGAGATCTTCAGGCGCAATCTCCTTTCTAAATACGGGTGAACACCCCAGGTGCGTACAAAGACCTACCGCCACTAGAATTTCTGGCTTAATTGAACGCGTTTGATTTTGTGCATAGTCCGGCTGCTGATCTCTTTCTGAATTCGGATCTGCTAATTCGCCCTCTAGCTTCGCAAGCGTGGCTAGCATTTCCGGGGTACGATTTAAAATCCATACAACCCGACCACGCCACTCCACCATTAATAGCATGCCTGGTTCTAGCTTTTCAATGTCGACCTCAACCGGTGCTCCTGCGGCTTTAGCTCGTTCACTAGGCATCATGCTCAACAAGAAAGGTGTTGCTACCGCAGCACCAGCAATTCCGCCCGCCACAGAAGTTGCAGCGACCAAGAACCGTCTTCTACCATTCATTTCATTCTCAATACTGAAACTATCTGCCATATTCCACGATTCCATCTATTATATTTTTAACGCAAGCCATTGATTACACTAAGACAATAGTTTTAGCGCCAATCAACATAACCAAAAGAACTTATAAAGTGATTTTATAAAAACGCGGATTATACCATAACCCTCAATTTGATAGGGAAATGACATAACGATTAAATGAATAAAATTCTATTTTTTTAAGTTCACATTTTATACACAAAAACTCAGCCAACTTTTTTATTTTATTTTGCCGTGACATTGCTTGTATTTCTTACCAGACCCACAAGGGCATGGCTCGTTGCGACCTACTTTTCCGCCTTCACGTACAAAAGGCTGTGCTTTTTCTTTGTCTTCTTGCGCACTTTCCTCTGTAGGATTCTCATCAAAAGACTGTTTATAAGCTGCATGATGATATTCCACTTTCTCAGGCGCACGCAATGTGTCCGTCACTTCCTCAACCTGCCGCTCATTTTTTATTTGCACGGTCAGCAATATCTTGGTCACCTCATTCTTGACCGCTTCGAGCATCTCGGTAAATAACTCAAAAGCCTCCCGCTTATATTCCTGCTTGGGATTTTTCTGTGCATATCCCCGCAAATGAATACCCTGGCGCAAATGATCCAATGCCCCCAAGTGTTCTCGCCAATGCGTATCAAGGGTTTGCAGCATCACAGCACGTTCATATTGATGCATGATCTCAACCCCAATCTGCTCTACCTTACTTTGATATACCTCATTTGCATGATCTATTATTCGCTCATGTAAGCTTTCTTCATGCAGATCCGTCTCTTCTTCCAGCCATGCCTGTAGCGGCAAATGTATCTGAAACTCGGCTGCAAGCGCTTTT
>JAJFJK010000099.1 GCA_021774075.1 Nitrosomonas sp.
GTCGCAATTAGTTGTTGAAAATGATTTGTAAAATTAATTGATGTCTTATTAATCATTAAGTTATGCTATTTTTTAGTAGCCAAAAAATCATTTGTAATCAGATGACTGTAAAATTCAACAATTAACTACGACATAGCCAAAAAATTGGTGATGACTACCACGAACCCGAATCTCTTGCCATCCGGCCTGTTTTATTGGGAAATTTGGATATCTATTAATTAACGCCTCATAGGAGACTGAGTGATATGGAATTAACAGACGAAGAAATAATATTGAGAAAGCAGCGGAGCCTAAATAATTCATATCAAATATAAAGTTACTCGCATTTGGACAATGTACCTTCTTTTTTTACTACATCTTACATACTCTTTGCTTGCTATTTTTTCTGAAATCTTGATCTGGAATTTCTGTATTTATCAACATCCCAGAAAACATCTAAAGCTTATCCATAAAACATCGAATCAATAATTTCAGCCAGTTGAGTCAATATAATGCGTTCTTGGTCACTCTAACGCAATGAATATTTATCTTTGACCTTCTCCCACAGCTTCCCATACTCACACCAATATCATTTTAAAGGTAGCAACCGTTCATGGAGCGCTTCATCTGGTTTAGATTGATTTGTAGTATCATCAACCATCAAAAGATGACAAAAACCATCGGCGAATTTACTGCTACGCTCCAGTTGTCTAAGCCTTGCGCCCGCCGACGAGGGACAGAAATTAAACATAAGAATTGAAAACACACCCTCAGACTAAAAATGAGCATTCCCTTAGAATACTGGTTGCATCACGCTGTTTTTTACGCATTATTGTTTTCAATTCATTATGCGAACGGATTATTAGTCATTCATCGAAATGTTAGAGTTAACTACACACGAAAAATAAATCATTTCGCATTTTTCTTTCTCCCGGTTTTGTTGTTATCCGTAATTGAATATAAATATAGCGCAGCTACATTTTTCATGGATATTGTGTGTGTATTTATATCTTTGACATTTTTTATAGCGCCTATACGAAACAGGATTAAACTATTTTCCGTAATGTTTCGTTCGTTTGATAGGCCAGAAGATCGACCGTTAACACTTACCTGGCTTTATACTCAGTTTATCGCAACTTATTTAGTGCTTATTCCATTGCTAGCATACTTTGAAAGCAATGATATATTACCGCTAATCATGATTATTATCATAGCCAATGGTGTTGGAGATGGCCTCGCCGAACCTGTAGGCGTGCGATATGGAAAACGGAAATATACAACCTATGCGCTTTTTACCAAGAAAAAATATGTTCGTAGTTATGTTGGCAGCGCTTGCGTATTTGTGACAACTTTTATAGCAATATTAGCGTTTCAACAACATTTCAATTCTATTCAGCTCATTACCGCTCTAATTACAATACCAATTCTGATCACTTTGGCCGAAGCTTTTTCTCCGCATACTTGGGACAGCCCATTTATATACGGAATTGGAGGCATCTCAATCATTGGTATTCATTTGCTTGGATAACCGAAAGCCTTGCAAAATCCTAAATTCCCTACTTAGTAGCCTTTCAATTTCAGAAATATTTGTTTGGCCTGCTAACTCTGGTGCAATTCTTCGTGAGCATGTCATTAATCCATCCCTGAACTGCCTTGCACGTCCAAACATTATTTTCTCTACTGCCTTTTTTTCAACAAGCAAACCTGAAAATTGCTCATGTCTTGCAGCTGCTTGATCAGTTGATTCCATATCTAATAGAGTAAAATCACAATCTATTTGCTTCAAGTTGCTTCTGTTCTTGGCGTTTATGGGTAACGATTGGGATATCATTGGCGGGAAGGCGGGATTCGAACCCGCAGTATAAATAAATAATATATTATTTATCAATTAGTTATAATTACCATGTTGCCCAAAAATAAGCATAAATGGGCATGTTTTGGCATAGTTTGGGCAACATTTAGGGCGACATTTTTTTATGATTAACAGAGGATTTTCGGTTTATCTGTTCCAATTAAAGACACTAATATCTTATACTGTACGAAATATCAATTTATTCGCAAAATCAGTTTCTTAGCTTAACTTGTGGTTTACCTGTAGTGTTCGAAATACTAATTTACGCGTGAATTCGATACGTTAGCATAAAAGCATCAGTTCCGGCATTTAGGGTGCCCTGTGAGAATTAACTTGGCAATGCCGCATCTAGAATTGAATCCGCAAAGAACAGTAACTGATTCCACCATCACATTTCTGTCACACTAAAAAAACAACGCTGAGCAGTTAATCAAATAAGTTTTTGAATTAATTGACTCATTGGCGAGGGTTCGAACCTGGGACAAACGGATTAACAGGTGTTTTAATACACCAATTTTATAACTATTACACTCGCCAGTGCTCGCCAGTGCTCGCCAGTGCTCGCCAATAACCGTCATTTTTGTCACACTTTGTTTTTGAGGTATTATTCAGCGCGCAGAATTCACCAATGGCGTCGAGATTTACAAGAATGAATTTGTACTTCATTGTTCTTTACAGCTAAGTAATTCTTACTCTAGTAGAAATATTTCCCGATCGCAACTTTAAGATAGTATTTCGCACATTACACCGCAGATAAAGTTGCTTTTCATTGACATAGTAACATTGTATGTTACTATTGGCATATTGAAAGGATGTGCGAAATGATTGATAACTTTAAGCACAAAGGATTAAAGAAACTTTATATTGAGGGAAAGCCTCAAGGCGTTCGACAGGATCAAATTGAGCGTATCACAATGATACTAGATGTTTTAGATGCCGCCGAAAAAATAGAAGAATTGAACATGCCAGCCTTTCGCTTTCATGCACTCCAAGGCCATAAGCCCACACGTTACGCTATGAAAGTCAGCGGAAATTATCGCATTACTTTTGAATGGGAAAACGGCTTAGCAAAAAAAATTGATTTAGAAGATTATCACTAAAGGATATTGTTATGGATAGAAGATTATCACTAAAGGATATTGTGATGGATAGAAAACTACCGCCATTTCACCCGGGGAAAATCATAGTGGAAAATTTAAAAGTTTTGGAACTTAGTATTCCGAAAGCTGCAAATATTCTGTCTGTTAGCAAACAACATTTATATAGAGTTGCTCAAGGAAAAAACCCTGTTACACCAGACTTAGCTTACCGTATCGGTAAACTTTTTGGGAACGGTTCGCGTTTCTGGCTAAATTTACAAACACAATATGATGTTTTCCACACGGAACAAGACTATTTAACTAATCCTGAAAAGAAAAGTATTTCTGACAATATCATCGCGCAGTTAAGGTGAATATTATATGTGTTAGTTCAAATCTGACCTGGAACGGCACTAAATTAATTTTGATACGACCTAACAATCGATTATCGGCTAAGAGCAAACATTGGGAACAATTTTCCACGGATTCAGGGGGCATAATTCAATTATCCCGTGAATTCAGAGAGAGATAAGTAATGTCCCCAGAACTATGTCACCCGCTGGAATTATCGACCTTGCTCGGCCGCACTCCCCAGAATTTCCCTATTAGTTTGGCTTTTGTAAATGGCATAACTATTTGTCTGGTACTGCCAAGTTAACCGTATCTGAGCGACAATAGCGGAATGAAAAATTCAACGGCCCTATACAAACGCTACAGATTTCCACCAGAAATCATTCAATACACAGTGTGGCTCTATCATCGGTTTAACTTAAGTCACCGTGACATCGAAGACTTGTTAGCTGAAAAAGGAATCGTAGTGACTCACGAATCGATACGTCTATGGTGCAATAAGTTTGGTTCGGTATATGCCAGGAAGCTGAAGAACCAACATCAAGGATGCGGCGATACTTTCTTCCTTGATGAAGTATTCGTAAAGGTGCTGCCAAGTTAACGGTATCTGAGCGACAATAGCGGAATGAAAAATTCAGCGGCCCTATACAAACGCTACAGATTTCCACCAGAAATCATTCAATACACAGTGTGGCTCTATCATCGGTTTAATTTAAGTCACCGTGATATCGAAGACTTGTTAGCTGAAAAAGGAATCGTAGTGACCCATGAATCGATTC
>JAJFJK010000100.1 GCA_021774075.1 Nitrosomonas sp.
TCGTCAACCCAAGAATTTTGCCAACCCCTCTGATGGTTTGCAATATTTCAAAGTCCTTTGTTAGCTTTACTGCCTGATAGGCGGATTGTTCAAGCGCATTGATCTCTCGTTGAATAACCGCATAAACTGCCAGCCCTGCATTAGCAGCCTGCAATGTGTAGCCATTTAGTAACGCTGTTTTAAAGTCAGGTTTGCGTAATGTTTCTGATTTGATCCGAATGCCCGCTGAGCGCCATATCTGACTTTGCACGCTAATCAGTTGAGCGCTGGCTGATCGAACCAAAGATAGTCTTCGCCGCAGCAGATCCCTGATCGCACGTTGTGCCTTGGGATAAATATACCCCGTTGGCAGAATACCCAGCCGCATAAGGTGCGCGAGGTGAAAGGAATCATGGTAATCACCACTATATTTTAGTCCATCGTATTGTTTGACCGCTGCTGTATTAACCAGCTGTAAATTATAGCCATGTTCTTGTAGACCATCGACCAGCCAATACCAGTTAAACGTAGACTCCACAGCAACACCTTGCATGGTTTCCCGATACGGCGACAACGCTTGGAGCGTCAGAGATAAGTCGTTACTTAATCGCTTTTCAAACACACGTTTATCCGTTTCATCTATGACAACCACCACATGATTACTTGAATGTAAATCAATTCCGCAGTAATGTTGCATGTCAGTCTCCTCATCGTTATCGGAGCAGTCAGTTTACCAACTGACTGCAAGGAGGCTGGCTAGAGGATTATCAGGTCTAACAACCGGACAAAAAGGAGGTGTAAAGGATTCTGTGTAACTGCCCCGATATTTAGGTCAGTGAAAATTTATATAACCCATTTCCTTAGTCAATCGTTTAACAAATCCAATGTCTCTGCTGGGTCCAGACTGTGTGAAAACTCTTTATTAAAATTTCCTGTGGCAAATGTGGCCTCTATTTATTGCTTCTTTGCTTTAAAAATGGAGAATACACGCAAATATTTGAATTACTTTCTTGCCAAGGCCTACGACAATTACCTGTATGCCTTGGCAAAACAATTTGTGAACGCTGAATCCTTAAATATCATCTTGACGGAGTATTAAGCGTAAGTAATTACTTGACGGTAAACGTCGACATCATGCCAGCACTGATATGATCATTGACATGACAGTGATACATCCAGATGCCATCAACATCGGGTACCATATCCAATGTTTTCGCAGCAGCTGGAAGTATTTCAATCACGTCCAGACGATTGCCATTGTGCAGTAAAGTTGCGCCGTGCCAGTGAGGCGTGTGCAGATCTACTTCTGTCCCCATGCCCAAAATATACCAGCGCACCCTTTCTCCCTTATGCATGTCATAACCCTGGTTATTACCATAAACCAAACCATTCATACCATGCATCAGATTACTCTCTTGGAAGCCTTCATCATCTGGGTCACATGCTCCGCTACAGCGGGATATATTAGCATCCAGATAGAGGCTCGCATTTTCATCGAATACGTTAAACATTGAAAAAAATTCACGATCAACATCTGCCGGTGAAGCATCCAAATTTGGCGTTTCGCCAGTAATAATAAGCGGGCCAATTAACCCTGAATTAGTATCTGCAGGTGAATCAACATGGCTGTGATACAACCATGCAATGGAACTTGGATCATTTTCACCTGGCCCGGCACGAAGTGGGACACTCCATTCATAAGTATACTGACCGCCAGGCTCGACTGAACCATCCGCTCTATCACTGTCGCCATCATTATAAGACGCGCCTTCATGCGCTTTTGTGTAGAAAACACCGTGCGGATGTATACTGGCTGGAAAACGGGTATTGTTGCGGAAGTGCACAACAATTTTATCACCCACTTGACCCCGAATAACAGGTCCCAGAATACCCAAATGCTGTTCCCGTTCTCCGCGTTGTTTTAACGCGCCGAATCCTTCCGTATATTCTCTATAAACAGACTTCAAATAGTGTCTGCCAATTTCGTCTTCAACAAATACACGTTGGTCAGCTGTGAATTCTTCACCGGACATTAGGTTAATCGGAAATGATGGGGCGTAATCCCAATCCACTTCATCTGCTGCTATCCAATACACACGTGTAGTTGCATATACCGAACTGCTCACAAATACCAATAACAACATCACTACAATAGTGAACCAATTAATTTTTTTCTGAAACATTGTCCCTCCACGTTAAAATGACCCATTCAATTAAGTTATTTAACAAAACTCATGGGCATAAACATAATTTATGCTAATTAAGCACAATAAATATCGAATTTAATTGATGTGGCTGGCTATAAATGTGGAAAACACGTTGGCTGGCAAAATTTGTCTCCTAAGAAGATCTAGGAGTCTGTCGGACTTAAGATTAATCTACTGCGCAAATGGGACAAGAGGCTTATATTGGTTCAATTTATCGTCACATAGAATAACTATCCGCCTCAAAATTAAATCAATCTAATTCCTCTTTCCTACTTTGCTCGCTACGATCACTTAAGTCCGGCAGACTCCTAGAGGCAAATAAATCAATACACGTAATGATAATGATTCTCATTCTAAAAAGCAACTGCTTGTTAAGTTCAAGGACATCAACTATAGGGCGCTTCTAAAAATTCAGAGTTCGCCCAAATACAAGGCGCAGAAAAATTTTGCAGCGCAGCACGTGTTTGATATGTAAGCAACAATAAACTCTTTCTGTAACACAGCAGTTGGGATAAAATCTGGATTTTTAGAAGTGCCCTTGACACATTTCTACGCATGTTTCTCAAACTCCACGAATGTCCTATTACCAATTTTTGAGGTGCGCAGTCAAATATGGAGCCCATCAAGACAGGCAGCGATAAGCTTTGCATTACAAGTAAACAAAAAATTTGGTGATATTTAATGTAACGCTACAGCACCGCAGCACTTTTTATATTTCTTGCCAGAGCCACATGGACATGGGTCATTGCGCCCCACTTTTGCCTGTTCGCGATGAAAAGTTTTTGTGTGTTTTGCCAATTGTGCTGACATTTTCCGGTGAGGTTCAAAATAACGATAGGTGTGCATCACCCCAACAGACAAACTGACCAATAATTTTTCACGCAACTCCTCACTAACAGGCTCTTTATATGGGCGCATTTCAGGGTCAGGATCATTTTCACGAGAAAGCACAAAAATGGTTACAAATGCACCACCTTCCTCATCATTATTCATTAAATCCATCCACTCATCCCGACAATATTCCGTGCCACGCATAAAACCTTTTGCCCAGTCATTGCCGGCAAAAGATTCACCTGACTCGTCACTGAGTAAGATGGGTAGGAAAACTTCTTCATTTTTTAATCGATGTTGAACATCATTCCAGTGACGCAATAATAGTGCTACAAATATTGTTGATTCCTGTTCATTCTGAAAGGTTTCTTCATCAGGAATTTCTGCACCGCCCCAGATTTCTGATAGATAAATATCCGACGACGGTGTCTCCGGAGAACAATGCAATGCCGTAAAAAAACCATCCAATGTTTCCAGATTCATTGCTTTTTCGTGCTGAAATAGATCCAGGATATCACTCAACTGATCATAGTCAGCTTCCGACATTGTATCTTGCTGAAGTTTCTTCATATTAACGCGCTCCATGAATAGTATTGCATACCTGTTGGGGGGACTTCAGGCCAAGTGATATGCCTGCGGCAATAAGACAGGCAACTCCCGACGGGATGAAAGCCCACATGTAGCTGCCTGTTATGTCAAAAACATTTCCGGCGAGTATCGGCCCAGCGATGCCTGCGACACCGTAGGCTGTGAACATGAGGCCGTAGTTTATGCCGACGTTCTTGGTGCCAAAAAAGTCTGCTGTCGTCGAAGGAAACAATGCGAGGTTACCTCCGAAGTTGAACCCGACCCATGCGGCGGCGATGGACAGCGTCATTTCGGTCGAACCCATATTTATGAGAGCGAGCATCATGACGCCCTGCAGTAAGAACATCAGCGTCATGGCATTCTTTCTGCCTATTTTGTCTGATGCCGTGCCCCAGATTATGCGTCCGGCGCCGTTGAACAGAGCCAAAACGCCAACGGCATTCGCTGCTGCTGCAGCGCTAAGTCCACTGTGTACACCGTAAGGTTTCAGTATTCCGATAACAAGCAACCCAGCTGCTGCACCGGATACGAACATAAACCAGAGCATCCAAAACTGCTTGAGCTTGATCATGTCCCGCCATTCGAAGTCCTCTACAAAAGAACCCTCGGACTTGGACTCAGGCGGTTCCCATCCGGTAGGTTTCCATCCGGCAGGCGGGTTCCTGAGGAGTTGAGCGCCCACAACAACCAATACCATAAATATGACACCAAGGTACTGAAAGGATGTCAACAGTCCATAGGCGTCAATAAAGCTTGAAGCGATTTTTGCGAATATCCACGCTCCGGCACCAAACCCCGCTACGGCCAGGCCGGTAACCATGCCGCGCTTGTCTGGGAACCATTTCACACACGCTGCGATGGGGCAGACATAACTAAGACCTATCCCTGCCCCACCTATGACACCCACAGTCAAAGCAATTAGTGGGAAGCTGCCACCAGTGAATGAAGCGAGCAGGTATCCGGCGCCCAATACAATGCCGCCTAATGTCGCCACAATGCGCGGCCCTTTCTTGTCCTGCAGTCTGCCTGCAAATATCATGGTCAACGCGAATGTCGCCAACGCCAGGGAAAAAATAATCTGAGTCTGTGTTGTCGTGTAGAAGAAGACTTCCTTGAGCGGATTGACGAATACGCTCCAACTGTAAATGGCCCCAAGGCAGAGCTGTATTATCAACGCGCCTGCTACCACCAGCCATCGGTTTCCAGGAGATTTCATTTTAAGGACGAACGTTTGGAATATGTTTCACTTCACTGTACTGTAGTAATCGAGATTTAGCGGGATGACTGACTTGCGAACATGAGGTTAGGAGCGGTGTTATTCACATTGATAGCCTATCATAAAAAGTCAATGAAATTTGTAAAAATCCACGGTAAAAATGGATGAAATCAACCGCATAATAATTAAGGGCACTTCTAAAAATCCAGATTTCATCCCAACTGCTGTGTTACAGAAAAAATTTATTGTTGTCATATCTAACATATGCTGCGCTGCAAAATTTTTCTGCGCCTTGCATTTGAGCGAACTCTGAATTTTTAGAAGCGCCCTAGATTTTATTTTAATGGCCAATGAGCGGTGTAAAGCTGTCACCTCCATGATTTCAAGGGTGATCAAATTTATCACCTGTTTGATCTTTCGGGTCGGGCTCTAATCCCAAATAGGTTTTGCGTAAATAGTTCCATAAGGCAAGTTTGGACCAATCAGGACTACGTGCTATTTTCATTTCAGTTGTGAGAAAAGGATTGGGCAAAAAAATCGTAAGTTGTTGTTCGTTACTACCGTTAAACATACGGAATCCCCATCCTTGAGGAAAACCACTGCCATTAATATGACGATAGAATTCCGCCTTGGAAGTACGCCGTATTCTTGCTAATTCTGGATCGACACGATTTTTTTTGCTTCCTTTGTGTTCACCGATACATAAGTGGAAATGCCATAATCCTAAGTCCACAGTAAGATAACCATCTAGCATTGAAATATGAGTCGGAGCATTGGGCACTTTTATTTCCCATACAGCCCCCTGAATCAGGGTGCCAAACTGAATCTCATGCCAATAATTTTCAAAAATATCATTGAGTAGTGCATGCAGAATTGCTTCGGTAGGCTCTATTGGAAAGATTTCCAGCGTGCCGTTGCCAAATTCTTCGATGATTTTAGATTTAACTGCCATGAGACGCTTCTTTCTTATTTTTTATCATCGCTTAAGCTTTTTACGCTAGCCTTACCGAAGTCAAATCAATGCCGAGGCGAACCCTATAAATCCCATGTAATTTCTGGCCATGTTCCCATACCGTGAGAATATAATATTCTTCTGTAATTTTTAATTTTGTTGAAGAAACATTCAATCAAGTGCCAGTCTGTTTAATTCGTCTGAGTTAATAACTTCAGCCTTGATAAGTGTGGATTCAAGAGCATTTAGCCAAAGTTGATAATAATCCCAACTGGGGTCCTGTAATGGGTGCTCTGATTCCCACTGTTTTATTTCTGCTATCAGTTCCTGCCTAAAATCTTCCCATTCAAAAAGGCCCTGCTTTGCAAGATCCAGTGCA